>JBEDHJ010000183.1:0-14647 GCA_041174205.1 Cyanobacteriota bacterium
TGCATCTCATAGACAGCGATCGGCTGATCCAGCGGGTTGGTGCTGTCGCGCTCCTGCATCCAGGCCCCATCGCCCCACTGGTAGCCGGCCAGTGCTTCAACGATGGAACCGTTGTTGGGGCGCACCTCGTGGCGGAAGCCATAAGGGTCGGCCTTCTGGTAGCAGTGCCCTTCCTGGGTGCGGATTTCGTATTTGTAGATCTCACCAGCCTTCAGCCCTGGGATGAAGAGCTCCCAGCAGCCGCCAAGGCGGGCTTGCATGGGGTGATGGCGGCCGTCCCAGCTGTTGAAGTTGCCCAGCAGCGACACGCTGCGGGCGTTGGGAGCCCACAGGCAGAACATCACGCCCGAAACACCGTTGCGGCTCACCACATGGGCGCCCATGCGCTCCCAGATGTGATGGTGATTGCCCTCGGCGAAGAGATGGCGATCCATCTCGCCCATCCATTCCTCGCGGAAGGCCCAGGGGTCGTGGGCCACGTGCTCGATGCCACCGCGCAGCACGTGCACCTGGTAGCCGCTGCCGGGGTCGTGGGGCAGTTCTGCTTCGAAGATCCAGGGGTGATGGGGGGTGGCCATCGGCAGGGCCGTTCCCCCGGCCATCAGCTCAACCCGTTCGGCCTCGGGCATCCAAACCCGCACCACCCAGCTGCCGTTGTCGTGGGGCTGGGGCCCGAGCACCGCAAAGGGGTGATCGTGCCGGCATTCCGCCAGGCGCTGGGCATCGTCCACCATCCAGTCGAGCTGAGCCAGCACAGGCTTGAGTGCAAAAGCGTGGCTGGGAGCTTAAGGCCGTTTTTCGGTCAGCGAACCGGCTTGGGCCCCGCGGGTGATTCGGGGAAGTCGACGCCCGTGATCTGGTTCTCGCTGTTGAGGATCACGTAGAGGTTGTCGCTGAGTCGGGTGAACTGCACATTCACCAGCACCAGCCGGATGTCGGCGGTGCTTTCAGCTTCCACCGCGCGTCCAACGGTGGTGAATGTGCCGGTTTCGCGCTGCAGCTCCAACCACTTGCTTTGCAGGATGGCCGGGGTCAGTTCCTGCTGCACTGAGGGGCTCAGGAAGCTCTGGGCGGTGATGAAGTTGCCGGTGCTCACGGCCTGCACGAACTGCAGGGCCACGTTGCTGGTGCTGTCATCGGCGCGATCGATGTAGTAGCGCTCGATGCGGCCCTGGGGACTCAGCACCATGAACACCACCCGGCTGCCGGCTTTGGTTTTGATCTCTGCTTCGACGGTGCTGCCGCTCATGCCGCTGCGCACGCTCAGCAGTTCGTAGCCCAGCACTTTGGGCTGGCTGCGCAGCGTGGCGGCGATCATCGAAGGGCTGGTGACCGCCTGCATCTCTGGTGTGAACTGGGCGAAGCGGGCATTGGCATCGCCGTTCTTCACGGCCTCCAACACGCGGATCGCAGCGGCACGGGCCTGCTCCACCGAGAGCGCGCTGCTGCCATTGGCGGTGGCTGCAGCACCCTGGGCCATGGCGTTGGGCGGCGCCTGCAGGCCCCCCAGCAGCGATGCCGCGACCAGGGACAACAGGGCAGGGCGCAGCGGGCGCAACATCGCAGCCGGTCAGAGTGGGCCTCAGTTTGCCCCAATCATCGGCAGGATGCTGAGGCTGGCATCTTGCAGCTCCAGGCTCACGCTGATCACCCGGTGTTCGGCTCCGGCAGGGCCGCTGGGTTGTGAGCCATCGCCTGGATTCACGGCGATCTGCGGCCAGGCCGCCAGCCCGATTGATAGGCGCAACCGCTCCCCGGGCTGCAGGGTAAGCAGCAATGGCTGCAGCGCCACCTGGCGGGTGATCGGCTTCAGGCAGTGGGCCCCCAACTGCCGCATCACTCCCGTGCTGACCTGCAGCACGGCTCCATTGGCCTTGATCACCGACAGGGCCACGCAGAGATCAAAGCCGGGTTGATCCGCCGCGGCGATCACCCGCAACACCGGCTGGCCCAAGAGCTGCTCCGACCGCTCCATGGGTGCGCTGCTGAAGCAGGCCACATCGCAGCGCTGGTCAAGATCCCCCCGCTCCACCGCGCCGGCGTCCAGCCCCAGATGACCGCCGCGGCCGGGCAGGGGGCGCCAGGGGTCATGCACCACCGTCACGCAGCCCTCCCCGCCGCTGTTCTGGCTGAGGCGACCCTCACTGCTATCCACCGCCGCCAGGCCGCCGCTGTGCAGCCCCCACTGCTGGCCGCTGCTCTGCTCTGGAGAGCAGGCCTGCCAGCCTCCAGTGCCGAGGTCCTCAAGCCAGCAGGTCTCGGCCGGCAGCACGTCAGGGTCGTCTTGATCCCGGAGGTGGCGGTTGAAGAAGGCGAGTTGCAGCTGGTCGATCCCGCCGTGCCAGTTCAGGTGGCTCCAGGCGCCGATGCGCATGAGCGGCTCGGCCCCCGCAGCTCGGCACTGCTGCCAGAGATTCAGCACCCCGCTGAGGTGGGGGTCATGCCAGCCGCCGATCAGCAGCATGGGCTGGCGCCACAGTGCGGCTGGTGGTTGATGCACGCGCCAGCCGTCTGCCTGGGCTGGATCGCATTGCAACCACGAGGCGGCCATCCCCTCAGGGTCGTGGCGCTTCAAAAGTTCCAGTCCGTCCTGCAGGAAGCGACCACTCTCCAGGCTGCTACGGATCTGCTGCCACCCGCTTTGATCGCCCCGGCGCTGACAGGCCTGCGCCGCCAGTTGCAGCCCCCAGCCCAAGCCGAGGACCCACCAGTGGCAGCCTCCTTCGCTGGCCCAGTGCAGGCGTTCATCAAGCCCGGCCATCGCCGGTGCCAAGGCATCGGGCAGGTGGCCGCTCCCATTGAGCAATAGCTGGCTCAACCCTTGATAGGAGAAGCCGTAGCAGCCGATCTTGCCGTTGCACCAGCCTTGGCTGCGCAACCAGGCCAGGGTGGCGGAGCCGTCTGCTGGTTCCTGCTGGAAACCGCCGAAGCTGCCTTCTGAGTCGCCGCGGCCGCGCACGTCCTGCACCACCACCGCAAATCCGTGGTTGGCGTACCACAGGGGATGGGCGTAGGTGATGGTGGAGGCGATCGCCCGTCCGTAGGGCTGGCGCATCAACAGCACCGGCCAGGGGCCAGGGCCGGCTGGGGTCCAGATGCGGCAACGCAGGCGGAGGCCATCGGCGCTCTCAATCCAGCTGTCGCGCACTGCTGCGCTCACCTCAACGCACGTCGGGGCAGTAGAGGCCCACCACATAGGTGGAAAGAATTTCAGCGTCCGTGCCGCTGAGACCTTGCTGGGCAGCGATCTGTGCCACGGCCTGCGCAGAGGTGTAGGAGATGCCCTGGGCATTGAGGGCCTTGAGCTGCCCGCAGAGGGCCTTGGCCCGTTGCGGGTTGTTCTTGACCGACTCCAGCAGTGGTGAATTGGCTCGGGCCGGCGGAACAACGCTGATCAGGGTGAGGAGCGTTAAGGCCAACCCTGTGCCGCAGCGGCGTAAGCGGGTCATGGCGAAACCAGCCATCAGGGGCTGGTTGGGTTGTGGATTTATTCCAGTGCTGCTGCAGGCCCCTGGATGCAGCGGGGGGTCAGTTCCGAGAGCGACTGGTGTGTTGCTGGGCTTTCCCGATCCAAGCCCGCACCGTGGCGGCATCGACGCGGGCTGGGGCCATGCCGGTGAGCGATCGCTCCAACCGGCCCAGTTGGGTGAGCAGCTGCTGCGGTGAGGCCTGGGCTAGCCCTCGGCTGCTGGCAATGCCGGCGTAGAGGAGTAGTGCCGCCTCATGGGGTTGTAAGTCCAGCTCCACCACCAGCTGGGCCTGGCCTCTGAGCTTGCGCAGCTGGCGCTCCAGGGCGCCACCGCTGCTGGCGAGCTGCCGAAGTTCGAGATCGCTCAGCTGGGCCAGGTCGCTCCAGCTGTTCACCCCCCGCTGCTGCAGGACCCGCTCTTCCTTCTGAAAGTGACGTGGCAGCGGGTAGGGCGATCGGTTCAAAGTTCAGCCCTTCAGGCTCACGCTGCCATCGGCGAGGTTGCGGATCGCCGTGGCGAGCACCACTGGTGTATCGGTGCCCGTGGCGGTCGCTTCAACCCGGCGCAGGCGCACCTCCACCACCTGGGTACCGCGGCCGCTGCCGCGCAGGTTCAGAGCCACCTGCTCAACCGATGGCCCATAGGCAGCTGGTATCAGATCAGCTGGTGCTGCAGCCACCACGAGATCCGAGCCGTTGTCGAACACCACGGGCACACTCACAGCGCCCTCCACCACTTGGCGCGGCGCATAACTGACGGCGAAGGCGAGGCAGGAGAGCGACAGCAACACCGTGAAGCTGGTGACCCCCACCAGACGGAAGCGGATCCCCCAGCGCACGACGAAGGCCACCAGGGTGAGCAGCAGCAATGCAGCGGATGCGATTCCTAACCACTCGCCGGCGGTGAGCAGCAGGGGATCGGCACGCATGGGGGCTCGGCGGTACGAAAGATCACCTTTATATTGCGGCCTGCTCAGCCGCTGAGACCCACGGGCCGCCGGATCCCCCGATCCCTTCGCCGATCAGGCCGCCCTGTTGGCGTCATCCCCCTGGCGGTTGCCGGAGGGGGAGTTGTGTTGTTGGCAGGTGGAGCGGTGCTCGATCACCTCGCTGCTCGCATCTACCAGCAGCAACGGCCCCGCCTGGAGCGGTTGGTGACAACCGCCATGGGGCAGCCGCTGCAGTTGGGCGCCTATGCAGGTCTACGCCCCATGGGGCTGGCGGCGGGGCCGAGTCGTTTCCTGCCAGCGGCCCAGAACCGCTCCAGCATCGAGGCCACCGGCGTTGAGCTGAGCCTGGATCCCCTGGCCAGCCTGCTGCAGCGGGCTTGGGTGTTGCAGATCCGGGTGCTGAACCCCACCGTGCAGTTACGCCGCAATGCGCGTGGGTCGTTCTGGGAGCTGCCGGCCCAGCGCCCTGGCCGTGAGCCCCCTCGCCTGGGCCTTCGCATCCAGGTGCCGTCCGCGGGCCAGGGGGTGTTGCACAGTGCCGATGGTGCTCGCCTGCCCTTCCGCATCCGCGGTTCAGCAGACCTGTGGCTCTGGAGCCGTGACCTCAATCTGCGCGGTTGGATCGACCCTCAGGCCGGCGGTCATTTGCCGTTTCAGGTGGAGGCCAACTGGCAGCAACGCAACTGGCAGCTGAGCCTGCAGCCCAAGACAGTGCCGGTTGCCCCGCTGCTGCCGCTGCTGCCTTCCGGTTTGCATGCCCAGCTTGTGGGCCACGTCACAGGATTGCTGGATGGCCAACTGCGCTTCGGCCGTCAGGGCGCACGAGCCCGCTGCCAAGGTGCCGTCCGCGCCTCCCAGTTGGCTTGGCGCCGCTCCGGCACGATTCCGCCCCTGCAGCTCTCTGGCGCGACCTTGCGCTGCGCCGACTCCCTGGTGCAGCTGAATCCATCCGCCGTGCGCTGGGGCAGTTGGCGCGGCCGCCTCGACGGCAGCCTGCGTCTGGCAAGCGGCCGTCTGCAGCTGCAGTTGGCCGCCAGCGATCCCAAGCAGGGTCAGCGGTTGCAGGCCCAGCTCAAGGGGCCCTGGCGCAATCCAGACCTGCACCTCACTGGCGCCTGGCCCCGCCGCCAGCTGCAACTGTTGGCAGACGTGGCGATCCGCAGTCAGCCAGGGCTGCGGCTGCAGCTGGCCCAGTTGCAGCTGCGCCGCGCTGGTGGTGTCCTCACAGCCAGAGGAGAGCTGTGGCCGCTGTTGCAACTCCGCAGTGAGGAGGTCCGTCCCGGACGTGCGTTGCCAGCCAGTCTTCTGTCGCTGCTCGGATCTGATCCACAGCTGCAGTTCTCCCTGCGGCAACTCGGTGACTGGAGCAAGCCGCGCTTGCAGCTCGATCTGCGCCAGGTCGCCAACCCCCTCATCGGGACCTGGTTCGCCCAGCTCCGCTGGCGACCGGATTTGCTGGAGCTGCAGCAGTTGCGTGCGCCCCATCTGCAGGCCTCGGGCCGTCTGCCGCTTCAGCGCACAGGCAAGGGCCCATGGGGCAGTGGACCGCTGCAGCTGGAGCTCGATCTGCGGCGTTTTCCGCTCGAGCGCCTCAGCCCCATGCTCGGCACGCGCCTGAGGGGCGAGCTTGACGCTTGGGGTCAGGTCTACGGCCCTCTGGGACAGCTGCAACCACAGCTGGAGCTGTTGGTTCAGCAACCAGGAGTGGGCCCGCTTCGCCTCTCGGAGAGCTGGCGTGGTTCCCTCCGGGGCTTGGCGGCAGGAGGTGCGGATCTGGCGCTGCAGGCGCTGGCTCCCGCCCCTGCTGGGCAGCTTGAAGCCCGGCTCGACCGACGCTGGCTCCCCAGTCGAGCCGTGTTGCAGCGCTCGGATGGCAGCCTGGCGTTTCAAGGTGATCCGCGCCGCTACACCTGGACAGCCCGGGCTTTCCCCCTGGCTGGGCTGCAGTTAGCCCTGGGGCCCACCGGTCGCTTCCAACCGCTGCAGGGGGGGCTGAGCGGTAGCGGTCAACTGGATCTGCAACCGCTTTGGATCAACGGCAGGGTTGCGGTGCAGCGCCCGCAACTGCTGGGCATCTATGGCCGCAGCTTGGTGGCTAGCGGCACCTACCGCCAGCGCCACTACAGCGCCCAGGGGATGTGGCAAGGCGAGCGCGACGACAGCGTGCGCCTGCAGCTCAAAGGCGAGCAGGGCGCAGCCTTCTGGGGACGTTTTGAAGCCCGGCAGTTCGGTTCCGAGGCGATCCGGCAGTTGCTGGAGGCTTCCCAGCGCTGGCGCAGCGGCCCGTTGCTCCTCACGGGTTCGGCCAAGGATCTCAACGGCTTGGCCATCGATGGTCTGGGGCTCAGCCTCAGCGATCAGCTCGCCTTGCTGCAACAGGCGAACCAGGATCTGCTGCGCAACCGGCAGCTCCACAGCGGCATTCGCGACGGCTTCGATCCCGCCGATCTGCAGGGCCTGGTGAATGCCGATCTCACCTTGGTCGGCCCGCGGCTGGATCGCCTCTCGCTGGATCTGGTGGCGGATGGCCATCTGTGGGTGCGCGGCGAGGACCGGGATGAGGCCCTCGGCACTGAACCGCTGCGGGTCACCCTGCGGGGGCCGCTCAATGGCGGCGGCAGCTTCACGATCGAGCATCTGCCCCTGGCCTTGCTGGCCTTGCTGGTGCCGGTGCCCGATGGATTGCGGGGCGGACTGGCGGCCCGTGGTCAGGTGCAGTTCGCTAGGGCCGGCCGGCGCCCTGAGCTGCAGATCAGCCTGGCTCTGCAGGATGCCTCCCTCGCGGGGCAGCCGCTCAGCCTGGAGCGGGGCGACTTGGCCCTCCAGCGCGACAGCCTCAGCCTCGATTGGTCGCTGCGCAGCGGAGGCGCGGCCAACAGCATTGATCTCAAGGGCACGGTGCCTCTCGATCCTTCCAGCGATGCGCTTGAGCTGCGGGTCGCCAGCCGCGGCGACGGCCTCGCCTTTTTGTCCGTGCTGGGAGGACCGGGCCTGCAATGGCAGCAGGGCAGCGCTGACCTGCAGCTGCTGGTGCGGGGCTCATTGGAGGCGCCGCTGGCGAATGGGTTCCTGCGTTTCCGGGATGGGGTGCTGCAGGTGGCGGGCCAGACGATGCGAGACCTGGAGGCCACGGTCTTGTTTGATTTCCGCGAGCTGGAGCTGCAGCAGCTCACGGCACGGGTGGGTGAGCGCGGCCTGATCAGCGGCAGCGGTCAGCTTGGCCTGGTGCAACCGATTGAGCAGCCTGCCCGCCCCCTGCGCCTTCAGGTGCAGCAGGCGCCGTTCAAGTTGCCGCGCATGCAGGCCCAGGCCGATGGGGAAGTGCGTGTGGCTGGATCCCTGCGCAGGCCGGCCCTCAGTGGTGAAGTGCAGCTGAGCCGTGGCAGCATCAATGTGCAGCCGGGCCAATTGGCGACCGAGGCCGAGCCAACCCGTCCGGTCACGGTGCCGGAGCTGGTGGAGGCGCGCTGGGATTTCTCCAGGCCCTTGCTGGTGATGGGCCAACAGATGGAAAGTTCCGCCAGCCGCGACCTGCGTGGGGCGGTGCCCAACCTGCCCTTCCTCCAGCTTCAGGGCCTGCGGCTACGCCTGGGCCCCGACCTGAAGGTGGGGGTGCCCAACGTTCTCAATTTCAACACCGGTGGGGTGCTCACCCTCAGTGGAGCCCTCGATCCCTCCCTGCAGGTGAGCGGCGTTGTGAGGCTGCTCAACGGTCGACTCAACCTGTTCACCACCACCTTCAGCCTCGATCCCGATGCTCCCAACGTGGCGGTGTTCACGCCGAGCCTCGGCCTGATCCCCTACATCGATATCGCCCTGCGCACCCGCGTCTCCGACACGCTCGTCGCTAACCAATCCAATCGCTCCAGCCTCTACGACTGGAATGTGGCGGCACCGGTGAATTCCATCGACCAGCTGCGGCTGGTGAAGGTGCGGGTGGAAGCATCGGGACCCGCGGATCAGCTGGCGGAAAATATCCGCCTCACCAGTTCACCACCCTTGCCGCAGGAGCGGTTGGTGGCCCTGATCGGTGGCAATTCTTTGGTGGGTCTGGCGGGAGGCAACGCCGGCGCCGCCCTGGCGACCGTGCTCGGGCAATCACTGCTTTCGCCCTTGGTGAGCGGTCTGAGCGATGCCTTCGGCCAACGGCTCACCTTTGCCCTCTATCCCACCTTCTTCACTCCGGCTGAGGTGCTGGCCACGGAGAATCGATCCAGGCGGCTTCCCTCCCAGCTGGTGCTGGGTTCGGAGATCGGTCTGGACATCACCGAACGCTTCAATTTCTCCGTGCTTGCAGCCCCTAATCGCAGCGACATCCCGCCTCAGGTCACGCTTCGCTACCAGGCCAGCGAGCGCTTGGGGGTGCAGACCTCGGTGGACACCGAGGGGCGCTGGCAGGGTCAGCTCCAGTTGTTGTTGCGGTTCTAGGGGCTGTGATGAGCCAGCTGATTGGGGTGGATCTCGGCGGAACAGCGATCAAGCTCGGCCGCTTCAGCCATGACGGCGAACTGCTGGCGGAGCTGGAGGTGCCCACGCCGCAGCCGCCGATGCCAGGTGCGGTGGTGGTCGCGATGGTGGAAGCGGTGCAGCAGCTCGATCCCGATCGCCTGGCTGCGGTGGTGGGAGTGGGTTTGCCTGGGCCGATGGATGCTGCTGCCCGGGTGGCGCGGGTGTGCATCAACCTGCCGGGCTGGGAGCAAGTCCCCCTGGCCGACTGGCTGGAGCCGCAGCTGCAGCGCCAGGTGACCCTCGCCAACGATGGCAATTGCGCCCTGATGGGTGAGGCTTGGCGAGGCGCTGCCCGCGGCTTCGGTGATGTGCTCCTGCTCACCCTGGGCACCGGTGTGGGTGGTGGGGTGATGCTGGGCGGTCAGCTGTTCACCGGCCATGGCGGTGCCGCGGCGGAGCCCGGTCTGATCAGCGTCGATCCCGAGGGGCCTCCCTGCAACAGCGGCAATCGCGGTTCGTTGGAGCAGTTCTGCAGCATCAGCGGCCTGGGGCGCCTCTCGCCGCTGTCGCCGCGTGAGCTGGGCGAACGCGCCGATGCGGGCGATCCCGAGGCGTTGGCGGTCTGGCAGCGTTATGGACGTTGGCTGGGGGTGGGCCTGAGCTCGTTGGTTTATGTGCTCACCCCGGAGCTGGTGTTGATCGGTGGTGGGCTCAGTGCCGCCAGTGATCACTTTTTGCCAGCAGCCCTGGCGGAGCTGGAGCAGCGGGTCCAGGCCGAGAGCCGGGCCGGAATGCAGCTGCGTCGCTGTGCCCTGGGCAATGGCGCCGGTCGTCTGGGCGCAGCACGGCTGGCCTTGGAGCGCTTGGTTCTGCCCCGGCTGGGATGATGCCGGAAGTGCCTTGCGGCGTCTGTGAGCGTTCCCGACCCCTCTGCTGATCTGCTGCAACGGGCTGCGGCCGTTCGCCGGGCCGCCATGGCGCTGGGCCGTCTGGATGATGGGCAACGCCGCCAGGCCGTGCAGGCGATGGCTGCCGCTCTGGAAGCGGCAGCCGATCGGATCGTGGCGGCCAACCAGGCTGATCTCGAGGCCGCGGCGGCCGATGGTCTGGCACCGGCGTTGGTGGCGCGGCTCAAGCTCGATGCCAGCAAGTTGGCGGGCGCCATTGAAGGGGTGCGCCAGGTGGCCCAACTGCCGGATCCGCTGGGGGTGCGCCAGCTGCACCGTGAGTTGGATGAAGGTCTGGTGCTGGAGCGCCTCAGCGTTCCCCTGGGCGTGTTGGGGGTGATCTTTGAGGCGCGGCCCGATGCGGTGATGCAGATCGCGTCGCTGGCGATCCGCTCCGGTAATGGGGCGCTGCTCAAGGGCGGACGTGAAGCCAGCCGCAGCTGTGCGGCCATTCTCGAAGCCTTGCGCGAAGGACTGGCCGGCACGGCGGTGGATCCCCAGGCTCTGGAGCTGCTCACCTCCCGCGAGGAGAGCCTGGGCTTGCTGAAGCTCGATGGTCTGGTGGATCTGATCATCCCGCGCGGTTCCAATGAGCTGGTGCGCTTCATCCAGGACAACACCCGCATTCCGGTTCTGGGTCATGCCGATGGCATCTGCCACCTCTATGTCGATCGGGAGGTGGATGTGGCGCAGGCGGTGCGCATCGCTGTGGATGCCAAAACCCAATACCCCGCCGCCTGCAATGCCATCGAAACGGTGTTGCTACACCGTGATGTCGCACCGGCTGTCCTCACGGCGGCGGTGCCCGCCTTTGCCGCTGCTGGTGTGGAGCTGCGCGGTGATGCCGCCAGCCAGGCCCTTGGCGTGTCTTGTGCCGCTCAAGAGGCCGACTGGTGCAGCGAGTATTCCGACCTGGTGCTGGCGGTGCGTGTTGTGGATTCGCTCCAGCAGGCCCTGGAGCACATCGGCCGCTACGGCTCCCGTCATACCGACGCCATCTGCACCACCAACGCCTCCACGGCGGAGACATTCCTGCGCAGCGTCGACAGCGCCGGTGTCTATGTGAACTGCTCCACCCGTTTTGCCGATGGCTTCCGCTACGGCTTTGGGGCTGAAGTGGGCATCTCTACCCAAACCTTGCCCCCCCGTGGCCCGGTCGGACTGGAGGGTCTGGTGACCTATCGCTACTGGCTGCGCGGTGACGGCCACATTGCGGCCGACTACGCCAGCGGCACGCGTCAGTTCACCCATCGCGATCTGCCCCTGTGAGCGCCGCAGTGGCATCTGGCGATCGCATCGTGGTGCGGGGGCTGCGGCTCTGGGCCCATGTGGGGGTGTTGGAGTTTGAGCGGCAATTGGGTCAGTGGTTTGAGCTGGACCTGTGTCTGGCCTGGGATCTGGGCCCTGCGGGCCGTTGTGATGATTTGAGCCAAAGCCTCGACTACAGCCGCGCGATCACCGCTCTGCAGCGTCAGGCCAGCACAATCCGCTGCCTCACCCTCGAGCATTGGAGCGACCGGATCCTGGAACTGCTGGAGGATCTTTATGGGGCGGTTCCGGTGCAACTTGAGCTGCGTAAGTGCCAGGCGCCGGTGCCGGGTTTCTCCGGCATCGTGGCGGTGCAACGCACACGGCACTGGCCGCCATGACCCGACCGCTGGTGCTCCTGCATGGGCTGTGGGACACGCCCCGGTTATTCCGCCGGCTCGAAGACGAGCTGCTGAGGCGCTGTCCGTCGCTTGAGCTGTATGCCCCGCACCTGCCCCATCGGTTCGGTGCCGTGCCGATCAGGGAGCTGGCGGCTGAGTTGGCGTCGCTGCTCGAGGCTCGCTTCCCCCCCGAGCTTGAGCTGGATCTGTTCGGCTTTTCGATGGGGGGTGTGATCGGTCGCACCTGGCTGCAGGAGCATGGCGGCTACCGCCGCACCCGCCGGTTCATTTGCCTGGGCAGTCCCCAGAACGGCACTTTGGCTGCCCAGCTCGTGCCCCAGCGACTCCTGGCCGGCATCGCCGATATGAAGATCGGCAGTGCCCTGCTTCGGGATCTCGCGGCCCACAGTGATCGGCTGCGCGGTTTGGAGTGCCACAGCTTGTTCACCGTCACCGATCTCACGGTCTGTCCCGGTTGGCGGGCCGTGCTGCCGCTGGGTCGCTGCAGCGCCGTACCGGTGTGGACCCACCGGCAGCTGATCGTTCATCCCCGAGCGATTGCGCAGTTGTCCGAGGTGTTGTTGGCCCGCTAAGCCTTCGGCGCTGTGTTGCCACTTGTTGCTACCGCATTGCGGCTTTAGCGCGGCATTCCTAGATCCGGGTTGCCGTCTGTTTGGGCACCATGTGCTTCTCGGCCTCCGCAAGCTTCACTGCCTCTGCTGTGTTGATGCCCCTCGGGCTCTACAGCACCCATCTGGCACGCACCAACAAGCAGCCCAACTATGTGCCGCTGGCGTTGGTGCCGTTTTTCTTTGGGGTGCAGCAGTTAGTGGAGGGTCTGGAATGGACGGCCATTGACAGCGGTCGCGTCGAACCGATGACCACCCTGGCGGGCCTGGGATTCTTGTTCTTCGCCTATTGCTTCTGGATGATCTGGATTCCATGGAGCGCCTGGTCGATCAGTCGCAGCACAGATTCCCGCGGCTTGCAGCATCGTTTGCGCTGGGTGTCGATTGTGTCCACCGTCCTTGGGATTGGTTTTTATCTGCCGGTTCTGCTGAATCCTCCGGCGGTGCAGCCAGCGGTGCACAGCACGGGGCGGCTGCTCTACGACGTCTCCAACCTCCACAGCATCATCCATAACTTCGTGAACACCGAGCCGGTTGGTGAGCTGGTGTATTGGGGCTTCATCGTCGTGCCTCTTCTTGCCGTCGCTGATCGGGCCGTGAAGCTGTTTGGTGTGCTGATCTTTGTGTCGATCTTCCTCACCTGGCTCACCTACAGCGCCACCTTCAATTCGGTGTGGTGTTTCTATTGCGCGGTGCTGTCGATTGTTGTGATCTGGATCGTCAATCGTCCTCAGATGCGATCAGGCTTCCAGGGCTGACCGGGCCTTGAGCTGCGCTGATGCTCCACACGTTTGAAGGCCTCCTCAATAGCCTCGGCGGCTGGTTGATCCATGTGGATCCAGGCCTCGGCCTCCTCTTTGTGGTGGGGGCTTCGATGTCTCTCTCCGATGTCTTCGCCCTTCTGGCGAATCGCTTGAGCGCTCGTCAGATCCTGGTGCGTTTGTTGCTGGATGCTCTGATTTTGTCGGTGGCATTCCTGCTCAATAGCTCAATCGATATGGTGCTGCTCAGTCTCTATGCAACGGAGCCTGTGCATCCGATTGCATTCATCAATGGGATTGCAGCAGCCCTGCTGCCGGCCTGTTTTTATATCGCTGTGGCGGCCCCCTACATCGGTGAAACAATCGGCTTGGTGATCTGGGTGTTGATGCATCTGAATGTGGTGACCCTGCTGCACGTCCGTTTCGATTTGCCCTGGGGGCAGGCGTTGCTGCTCTCCAGCCCTGGTTATCTGTTTGCTGTGCTGATGGTGTGGTTGCTGTTTCGCCAGGGTTGGCGGCGGGGTTACACGATGCTGGCTTCGGAACTGTGACTGGCGTGACCGCTGCAGCTGCCAGGGATGGGGCGGGGCCTCATCAGGCGGCAGCGCGCCACCAGTTGTTGCTGCAGCGCTTCAATCTGCGGCTGCTGGCGTTGGTGTTGCTGGTGGGGTTGGGAATCAACCTGATCGGCTTCGGCCATGTGCTGTTGGCGTTACGCCGCGTGTTGTCAGCTGCAGATCTCAGCCTGCTACTCCACTTGATCGGGGTGTCGCTTCTGATCTTGATCCCTGCTTCAGGCATCTATTCGCTGATCACGGAATTCGCCTTCTGGGAGGGCTGGCTTGAGGGATTGCCGCAGCCGGAACAGTTGTTCGCCACTGTGGAGTCAACCGGGGCCAGGCATCGCTGTTATGTGGTGTATCTCGACGGCATCCATCAGCTCGAGCGCGATCATCCGCCTCGTGTGTCGGCATTTCTGGAATTGCTGGAGCAGCATCTAGAGAATCAGGCCTTGTTGGTGCGCGGTCTGGAGACCTACACCGTGCTGCCGGTGGCCCTCGCGGAGGATGCAGGCAGCGCCTGGTTCTGGCGGCGGTTGTTTGCCCTTCAGGAGCAGCATCCCAATGGGTTGATGCGATTGCTGGCGGCCGTGCTGGTGCAGGCCAACAACGTGATCAAGGTGGGCATTTCCTCCGATCGCCGTTACGGCCCGATCATGAATTACGAGCTGGCCCTGAAAATCACCCTGCGGCTGGCGGAGGTGGGTTTCCGGCCTGATGCCGGTTGCCGCGTGGTGTTGGTGGGTTACAGCGGTGGTGCCGAGATGGCCATGGGTGTGGCCGATTACCTCCGCCGCATCACCCGCTCGCCAGTCAGCATCGTGAGCTTCTGCGGTGTCTTCAGCGGCAATCAGGTGTTGGAGCAGGTGGCCAGCATCACCACAATCGTGGGCAGTCAGGATCCGGTGGCTGCCTTTGGCCGGATTGCCTATCCGGGTCGCTCGCCCCTGCTGCCCCTCTCCAACTGGAATCAAGCCTTGCGCAAGGGTGGAGTGCAGCGCCGCGAAATCAGCGGCATGAATCACAACGGTGCCAGTGGTCCCTTCTCGGAAACCTTCCGGCTGCCGGTGATCACGGCAATTCTGGCGGCGCTTCAGCCAGCAGTTGCTGCACCAGAGCAAACGGGCTACTGAGCGGCTGCGATGCGATCAGACGGCGGTGTGCTTCCTGAGCGGCGCTGCCATGGTTGCTGCCGTCATGGGGGAGCTGGTCTAGGGCCTGGCGGTAGTGCTC
>JBEDHJ010000184.1:0-3746 GCA_041174205.1 Cyanobacteriota bacterium
GTTCACCCGTTGAGCCGGCGGCCATGAGCAGCGAGCATTCAGCTGGGTGATCCTAGGCCTGAAGAGGCGGCAGCCGGGATCACGCTGCCGCCTTGGTTACAGAGCGTTGTTAGCCCACCCAACGCAGCAGGGAGCCGCGCTCGCCAAGCACGAAGCCCTTGCCGTCCTTGAAGAAGGCGATGTGGGTGAAGTTGGTGGGTTGCTGGGCTCCCACCGGATCCTTCTGCCAGGTTTTGCCGCCGTCGGTGCTCACCAGCAGCGTGCCGCTGCCGCCGCCGGTCCAGATGGCGCCATTGGGATCCCAGGCCATATCGAGGTAGCCGTAGCCGTTCACGATCGGCACCACCGGCTTGCTCCATTCATCGGGGCTGGCGGCATCGGGGCTGAAGCGCAGCTGGGCGCCGCGGGCCAGCATCCAGAGGGCGCCGTCGGGTTGGAAGCCCATGGCCTGGAGGCGCTGGCTGCTCACGCGCTGGTGCGGCGTCCACACCGATTCGCCGGGATTCCAGGTGGCGAAGAAGTTGCCCAGGCTGCTCACGCTCACGTAGCGGCCTTCAGGGCTGCGGCGCAGGTCGCGCACGGCGCCTGCGGCATCTTCCACTTCGGCCTGCCAGGAGTTGCCGCCGTCGCTGGTGCGATACACGGCACCCACATTGGTGGCCAGCTCAGCGCGGTTGCTGCCCTGGGCAGTCACCAGATAGGGCTCACCGGGGAGCTTGGTGTCGAGGAACAGGCGGCTCCAGTTCTGGCCGCCATCAGTGCTGTGCAGCAGCAGGCCTGGCTGACCGACGATCCAGCCCTCATCGCCGGAGAAATCGACGCTGATCAGGCGGAAGTTTTCCTCCTCCGGCAGGTCCAGGGCGCGCTCCTGCCAGGAGCTACCGCCGTCGTTGGTTTCCAGGATCAGGCGGTTGCTGCCCACCAGGAAGCCGTGGCGTGCATCGGTGAAGGCCAGATCCAGGGGGGTGGATTTGGTGTGGATGTCCACCGCTTGCCAGGGGCTGGCGCTGGCGGCGGGAAGGCTGGTGCTGACACAGCCGCTCAGACCGAGGGCTAGCACCAACGAAAGCGCCAGGGCGCCGATGGAGGAGAAGAAGCGAGGCATGCCGGGCTCAGCGCAGGGAATACAGAGAGAGGAAGAAGGCGATGGCCAGCGCGAAGCCACCGAAGATCAACACATTCTTCTGGCCAGGGGTGAGCTGGTTCACACCGAGGCCGTAGCCGAGGTTTTCTTCGAAGCCGCTGGGCTTGTTGCGCGGGCCGATGTCCTTAAAGGCCTTTGTCTGGCTGCGGCACACCGGGCAGCGGAAGCTCGCCGGATCCAGGGCGCTGAACGGTGTTCCCGGTTCGATGGCCAGTTTCTTGATGCCTTCGCCGGGGTCGTAGACGAAACCGCAGCTGCGGCACTCAAAACGATGGGTGTCGGGATCATCGACAGCTGCTGGGGGTGCAGCGTCAGAGGCCATCGCCTCGGGCTCGCTGGCGGGGGCCTGATCCTGAATGGGGTCCTCGCTCACGGCGTGGCTCTGTTGGTGGGGCCGACTTTAGGAAGCAGGCTTCGGGTGTGACCCAGGCCTGGGTCGTGGATGCCAGACTGCCGCCACGGTTGGGCAGTTGGCGCCCGTGTTCGTTCTCTCTGGCTACGACGCCTTCCTGGGCTTTCTGCTGATCGCTGCAGCAGTGCCCGTGCTGGCGCTCGTCACCAACAAGATCGTGTCGCCCCGCTCGCGCACGGGTGAACGGGATCTCACCTACGAATCGGGCATGGAGCCCATCGGCGGTGCCTGGATCCAGTTCAACATCCGCTACTACATGTTCGCGCTGGTCTTCGTGATCTTCGACGTGGAGACCGTCTTTCTCTATCCCTGGGCGGTGGCGTTTCACCGCCTGGGCCTGCTGGCTTTCATCGAGGCCCTGGTGTTCATCGCCATCCTGGTGGTGGCCCTCGCCTACGCCTGGCGCAAAGGCGCTCTTGAGTGGAGCTGAGATCCATGACCCCTCCTTCCGCAACCTCCGGCATCGCTGAAGCCCTCTCGATCGGTGCCCTGCGCGATCAGCGCGGTGCCAGCTGCAACCCGGTGGGGGCCCCGAGCGTCACCTCGGATCTGTCCGAGAATGTGATCCTCACCACCCTCGACGACCTCCACAACTGGGCTCGCCTGAGCAGCCTCTGGCCGCTCCTCTACGGCACCGCCTGCTGCTTCATCGAATTCGCAGCGCTGATCGGCTCCCGCTTCGACTTCGACCGCTTCGGCCTGGTGCCCCGTTCCAGCCCACGCCAAGCCGACCTGCTGATCGTGGCCGGCACGGTGACCATGAAGATGGCGCCTGCGCTGGTGCGTCTCTATGAGCAGATGCCGGAGCCGAAATATGTGATCGCCATGGGGGCCTGCACGATCACCGGTGGCATGTTCTCCGCCGACTCCACCACCGCGGTGCGCGGGGTCGACAAGCTGATCCCCGTTGATCTCTATCTGCCTGGCTGTCCGCCCCGGCCCGAAGCCATCTTTGATGCCGTGATCAAACTGCGCAAGAAGGTGGGCAACGAGTCGTTGGCCGAGCGGGGCAATCTGCTTCCCACCCATCGCTATTGCACGGTGCCCCACCAGATGAAGGCCGTCGAGCCCATCGTGGATGGCCGCTATCTGCGTGCCGAAACCCAGAAGGCCGCCCTGGCCGCCGCTGCTGGTTTGCCTTTGGGCCAGACCAGCCCTGCCGCCGTTCCTGCCACCAACCCCGCCTGAGCCATGCCTGAGGACACCGCTCAACCCACCCTCACGGCGCCCGAGCCCGGACCCGTCAGCCGTTGGCTCAGCGGCCAGGGCTTTGAGCACGAGCTGCTCGAGCCGGATCATCTCGGCGTGGAAGTGATTGGCGTAGAAGCGCCGTTCCTGCCGGTGATCGCCGCAGCCTTGAAGTCCTCGGGGTTTGATTACCTCCAGTGCCAGGGCGGTTACGACGAAGGCCCCGGTGGCCGATTGGTGAGCTTCTATCACCTGGTGAAACTGGGATCTCTGGCGGATCAGTGCAACGCCAGCCAGCATTTGCCCGCTGGGTTGAAGCCCGAAGAGGTGCGCCTCAAGGTGTTCCTGCCCCGTGATGGGGCTCTCTCCATTCCCAGCCTCTATGGCCTGTTCCGCGGGGCCGATTGGCAGGAGCGTGAAACCTTCGACATGTTCGGCATCAGCTACGAGGGACACCCCCATCCCAAGCGGCTGCTGATGCCCGAGGACTGGAAGGGCTTCCCGCTGCGCAAGGACTATGTGCAGCCTGACTTCTACGAAATGCAGGACGCCTATTGAGGTGACTGGGCGGCCTGCGAAGGTCGCCCATCCTGTTTCTGGCGTTTGAAGAAGCGCATCACAGCCACCGCCACGCTGCGGGGGTCGTGGCGCAGGGTTGCTGATGGGCGGGCGCCCTGCATCGGCGCCACCATCACGTCGTAGCCCTGGCTGCGCAGCCGGCGCAGGTTGCAGCTCACCGGTTCGGCGCCCCGCTGGCGGTAGTGGTTCACTAGGGGGGTGTCGCCCAAATCTTCCTGGGCCAGCACGGCGTTGAACAGTCGCTGTTGCACACCAAGGCTGGCGAGCTGCGCTTCGATCGCCCGCAGGTGGCCCTCCACATCCAGCCCATCGGTTTCACCGGGCTGGGTCATCAGATTGCAGATGTAGAGGCGTGGTGCCTTGCTGCGGCTGATGGCATTCACCAGCTCGGGGACGAGCAGGTTGGGGAGCAGCGAGGTGTAA
>JBEDHJ010000185.1:0-6891 GCA_041174205.1 Cyanobacteriota bacterium
GATTTAGCTGGCTTGAAACCTTCGGCGTTGAGCTTCTCCGCGATCTGAGTGCCTCCCATGTTCTCCTCGGCACAGAGCTTGAACATCCGCTGCACTAGATCGACTGCCCTTCCGATCTCCACGAATCTGCTGCCGTCATCGCTCAGCCACTCCGGCCTTGATCCTTTCCCTAGGTATGGCTTGCGATGCTCAATCCAGTCGCGCTGGCGACGCTGCCAGACGTCGCTGATCCGGCCGGAAAGCTTGCGGCTGTAGTCGTGCGCAGCATCGCGGCGGGTGAGAAGCATCACGCGCAGACCGAGGTCGGCGTCGTAGCGAGCGCGGTCCACAACCACATCGTCGCGGACTATTCCTAGTGCCAGCTCTTGCTTGAACAAAGCCAGCAGCAACTCCTCGGCGTGACTGGCGGTCTCGCGACTGAAGCGGTCTAGGTCCTCCACGACCAGTACCGATCCCAGCGGGACCTGCCCTCCCTCCGCGGCTGTGATGAACGCCCCGAGCGCCCCTTTGCTGCGGTGGCGACCGTGGAAGGCGCTTAGACCCCGATCAACCACCGGATCAGCATTAGGAATCAGGCCATGTCGCTGACAGAAGTTGTTGAAGGCGTCAGCCTGTCGGTCAAGTCCAGCTCGACCATCCCTCGTTTGCTTGGGATCGGAAACCCGCTGGTAGCTAAACGCCAATCGAGGGGTATCCGATTCAAATGAGGCAGGCACTTTCTGAGCTGTCATTTCAGACCCCTGGTGAGGGGTTCACGGACATCACCGCTGCGATCAATGCCGAGATAGCCAAAAGCGGGATGAGGACTGGCCTGGCCACGTTCCATGTAAAACATACTAGCTGCTCGCTCACGGTGAATGAGAACGCTGATCCGCGGGTGCTACGCGATCTCACCACTTATCTCAGAGCCTTGGTGCCGCAGCAGGGTGTGCGCTCGATCAGCGGCGAGGGTGATGTGCAGCGCTACGCCCATGACGACGAGGGACCAGACGACATGCCCGCGCATATCCGCACGGCGCTCACGACCACCAGTTTGGGTCTGTCGTTCGATCGGGGTCGGTTGGTGCTGGGCACGTGGCAGGCGGTGTATCTGTGGGAGCACCGCGCCCACGCCCATCAGCGCCAGCTCAGCCTGCACCTGATCGGTGCTTGATCCCTCCCCATGACCAGCCCCATCACCGTCACCCCCAACCTTTCCGCTGAGCTCCAAGGCCAGTTGGGCATCGCTGATTGGCCGATCTGGACCTGTGGCGTCAGTTGCTTCCCCTGGACCTACGACGAGCAGGAAACCTGCCTACTACTGGAGGGCGATGTCACGGTGACCCCTGAGGGCGGTCAGCCGGTTCGATTCGGAGCGGGTGATCTGGTGGTGTTTGCCGCAGGGCTCCGCTGCACCTGGGATGTTCACGCACCGGTGCGCAAGCACTACCGCTTCGGTTGAGTCAGGCTGGTTTGCCCATTCCCGCGGCCCATGAGCGCCCATCTGTTGACGCCTGATCAGCTCCAGGCTCTATCGCAACAGCTACCCCTGTGGAGCCTGGTGAACGGCAAGCTGCGCCGTGAGCTGCGTTTTGCCGACTTTGTGGAGGCGTTTGGCTTTATGAGTCAGGTGGCTCTGGTGGCGGAGGCGATGGGCCATCACCCGGAGTGGAGCAATGTTTGGAACCGGGTGGTGATTGAGCTCACCACCCATGACGCTGGCGGTTTGTCCGATCTGGATGTGTGCCTGGCGCAGCGGATCGATCAACTGGCTAACCATCTCCCCGGCTGAGGTGAATCCCAGCACTGCCGATTCCTGTGGGTTTTATGGATGGTGTGTGTGCGTCACCGAAGGAATCGTGGATTGATTGCCATCACGATTGGCTTCGTAGGCAGGTGAAAGAATCTCAACACCGCTTTCGGCAAACCGATCCTGAATGGAGGCGAGCAAGTCGGAGAGTGCTTGCCGATACCGGCTTGCCTCCCCAATGGATGCGTTGAGTTCATAGCTCACGTGGAAATCGTTGAGACTGGTCTGCACCACTGTGGGTTTGGGGTTGCTGCAGATTCCATCCACGCGTTCCGCTGCTTGGATCAGTAATGCATGCACCTGCCTCCAGGGAACGTCGTAGCCGATCGTCACGCAGGCGCTCAAGGCCACAGGTTGTCCGATCTCCCGCTGGGCCAGGCTGAAATTCACCACTGGTTTAGCGATGACCATCGCGTTAGGAATGCTCACTAACTCATTGAGCGGTGTGAGCACACGGGTGACGAGCAGGGCCCGTTCCTGCACGATGCCGACAATTCCATCGATGCAGACACGGTCGCCCTCGCGAAAACCTCTTGTGTAGATCAACATCAAGCCGCTGAGGATATTGGTGGTGATCGCGCTGGATCCAAGGGCGGCGAGAACTCCTAGAAATAAGCCAGCTCCTTGAAACGCTCGACTGGTGGATCCAGGGATGTAGGGCAGTGCTAGGGCCACGCCTGCCGTGGTGATCAGGATGGAGGTGATCCGTGAGGTGGGGGTTGCCCACTCCGGATAGAACCAATCGAAGCGGATTCGGCCTGATTCCAGGGCCTGAAACACACGCCCGTTGGCCTTCAAGATCAGGGTGGTGATGGCGATGATCAGCAGCAGTGCCACCAGGTTGGGAACCACGCCCAACAATCCATTCCAGGCCTGGGCCAATGCGCTGAGCATCTGACCCCGCAGCCCTGCTGCCATCGCCATCGTTGGCGGGAAGAACCCCAAGAGAAGAGGCAGCAGCAGGTAGCTGATCAGCGTGAGGCTGCCCCAGTGCAGTGCTGATCGAAGGATTTGCAGGCCGCTGTGGATGCTGTCTTTGGAGATGAGACGATTGCTGCCGATGCTGATGTCGGGCAGGTTGCTGTTGGCGTGGTTCCGGAGCCATGCCCGTGTGCGTTGATTCAGGCGTCGCTCAGCCAGGATCAACACCACGTAACCCAGCAGCACCAGTCCAGCTACGGCAGTACCGCGTAACCAGGCCATGGGTGAACGCCTGATTCGGTAGTGCTTCAGCCCTGTTCGGATCGCGCGAGCGTCGCGTTCAGCTAGCTCAGCCTGCGTGGTTTTGGCTTGGGTTGCCGCTCGTTCGTCAATGGCGAACAAGGGGCGAAAGATCCCGTTGCTGTTCTGGATCCCCACCATCACGTATGGCGGCTCTGCCTTGGTGGTGATGGTCTCGGGATTGAAGCTGTAATCCTGTGCCAGCACCATCAGCTCACGGGAGAGATGCTTGGCGAGCCCTGCGGGACTTTGCGCTCCAGCGGCAGATTGCAGCACGAACACTGGCTGCCCATCCAGCTCCACGGTGCCGCTCGTGGACGCATTGAGCCCGGCATGCAGTGGAGCTGCCAGCAGCAGCATCAGGATCAGTCCGACAAGCCAACGCCCCATCGCGTTCCTGGTGGCAGCTGCTGCCACCACCATGAACAGTTCTGGGGTGCCTGGCTAGTGATCGTTGCCGTTGTTGGCGTGGATCACACCATCACCGGCAACTTGCTCGGATCCACCTGTTGGAAGCGCAGTTGCTTGTGCTCGCCGCTCGTCTCCACATCCACGGCCACGGTGTGGCCGCCGTTGAATTGGCCGCCAAGGATTCCCTTGGCGATCGGTGTTTCCAGCTCGCGCTGGATGGCGCGCTTGAGCGGCCGTGCGCCATACACCGGGTCGTAGCCGACGCCGGCGAGCCAATCGAGGGCATCGGCGTTGAGCTGTAGCCCGAGCTTTTTGTCCTCCAGACGCTGGGCCAGGCGCTGCACCTGCAGTTCCACGATCTGCCGCAGTTCCTCTTGCTTGAGGCTGTGGAAGATGATCGTTTCATCGAGGCGGTTGAGGAACTCGGGGCGGAAATGGCCGCGTAGGGCTTCATTCACCCGGGATTCCATTTCGCTGTGGCGCGAGGGATCGCCGGCGAGATCGAGAATCGACTGGCTGCCGATGTTGCTGGTGAGGATCAGCACGGTGTTCGTGAAATCCACGGTGCGCCCCTGGCCATCGGTGACGCGCCCGTCATCAAGGATCTGCAGCATCACGTTGAACACGTCGGGGTGGGCCTTCTCCACTTCGTCGAACAGGATCACCGCATAGGGCCGGCGACGCACGGCTTCGGTGAGTTGCCCGCCTTCCTCGTAGCCCACATAGCCCGGAGGCGCTCCGATTAGGCGGCTCACGGCGTGCTTCTCCATGTACTCCGACATGTCGATGCGCACCATTGCCTCATCGCTGTCGAACAGCTGGGAGGCCAGGGCCTTGCACAGCTCGGTTTTGCCGACGCCCGTAGGGCCGAGGAAGAGGAAGCTGGCGATGGGGCGATTGGGATCGCTCAGCCCGGCGCGGGAGCGCTGGATCGCATCGGCTACGGCGGTCACGGCCTGGGCCTGACCAATCACGCGGGTATGCAGCTCGTCTTCGAGGTGCAGCAGTTTCTGCATCTCGCTCTGCACCAGCTTGGCCACGGGGATGCCGGTCCACTTGGCGATCACCTCGGCGATGTCGTCTTCGGTGACCTCTTCGCGCAGCAGCGATTTATCGCTGCCGCCAGCGCTGAGCTCCTCCTCTTTGGCTGCCAGTTTTTTGTGCAGGCCGGCCAGGGTGCCGTATTCGAGCTCGGCAGCCTTGTTGAGGTCGTAGCTGCGTTTGGCCTGCTCGATCTGCAGCTGCACCTGCTCGATCTCCTCTTTGATGGAGCCGAGTTCATCGATCGAGCCCTTCTCCTTCTGCCACTGGGCGTTGAGGGTGCTCTGCTGCTCGCTCAGATCAGCGAGCTCCTTTTCCAGGCGCTCAAGCCTGTCGCGGCTGGCAGCATCGGATTCACGCCCCAGCGAGAGCTTTTCCATCTCCAGCTGCAGGATGCGGCGATCGAGTTCATCGATCTGCTCCGGCTTGGAGGTGATCTCCATTTTCAAGCGCGCAGCCGATTCATCCACTAGATCGATCGCCTTGTCGGGCAGGAAGCGATCGGCGATGTAGCGGCTGCTCAGCACGGCTGCTGCCACTAGAGCGTTGTCCGCGATGCGCACGCCGTGGTGCACCTCGTAGCGTTCCTTGAGGCCCCGCAGGATCGAGATGGTGTCTTCCACCGTGGGCTGATCCACGAACACTTGCTGGAAGCGGCGCTCTAGAGCTGGGTCCTTCTCGATGTGCTGGCGGTGCTCATCGAGGGTGGTGGCGCCGATGCAGCGCAGTTCACCCCTGGCCAGCATCGGCTTGAGCAGGTTGCTGGCATCCATGGCGCCGCCGGTGGCACCGGCACCCACCACGGTGTGGATTTCATCGATGAACAGCACGATCTGGCCCTCGGAGGCGGTCACCTCTTTGAGCACGGCCTTGAGCCGCTCTTCGAATTCACCGCGGTATTTGGCACCCGCGATCAGGGCGCCCATGTCGAGGGCGATGAGCTGACGGTTCTGCAACGCCTGCGGCACGTCGCCGTTGACGATCCGCTGGGCCAAACCCTCAACGATCGCGGTTTTGCCCACGCCGGGTTCGCCGATCAGCACCGGGTTGTTCTTGGTGCGGCGGCTGAGGATCTGGATGGTGCGGCGGATTTCTTCGTCGCGGCCGATCACCGGATCGAGCTTGCCGTCGCGGGCGGCCTGGGTGAGGTCGCGCCCGTATTTCTCGAGGGATTCGTAGGTGCCTTCGGCGTTCTGGTCGGTCACGGTCTGGGATCCACGGATCGCCTGCACGGCGTCCTTGAGCTTGGCGGCATCAGTGCCAGCCTGCGACAGCAGCTGTTTGCCGCAGCGATCATCGATGGCCAGGGCCAGCAGTAGGTGCTCGATGGCGATGTAGCTGTCGCCATAGGTGTCTTTGAGCGCGTTGGCTTGATCCAGAACGCTGTTGAGGCCTTTGCCCAGGTAGACGTTGTCAGGCGCAGCACTCAGCGAAGGCTGTGCGGCGATAAACGCTTCCAGGCGCTGATTGAGGGTGCCCACATCCACACCGGCCTTCTCTAGGATCCGGCCGGCCAATCCCTGCTGCGCCAGCAGAGCAGCGAACAAGTGCTCGCTCTCCATTTGCTGTTGGCGGCGCTGCTGCGCTAGTTGCTGGGCGGCCACAACGGCACCCCAGGCTTTTTCGGTGAACAGCTCGGCGGTTGGATGCATGAAGACCTCCCTCACTGGGTTGGTTGTCAAAACCGTATGGCCGTTGTCCGTGGCTGGAGGAGAGGAGAACCGAATCGCTTCAGACGGTCCTCCTCCCTGCGGTGGTGCAGACCGGCAAGCGCCGCCGGTTAACCGTCAGCGGGGCGCGCCGTTGTAGCCAACGTTGGTGATGCTGCGGCCGTCTGGAGAGACGGTGACTTCCGTTTCGGTGGTGGGGCGCAGCCCTTCCTGCTGCCAGCCCGGGGATCCGCCGAGGAAGCGGAAGGTGTAGCCAGGGTTGTTGGTCTGAATCAGGCAGGAGCCGCCACCGTCGCTGGTGTTGAACATGCAGGAGGCCGGCACATAGACAGACAGCCCGCCGTTGTTATTCACCGCCCAGTTGCGGGCCAGGTTCACAGCTCGAACGTTGGAATCACTCACTTGAGCCAGCGCAGCTCCTGCGGAGAGTGCGGCAGTGGCAGCTGCCATCAGAGTGAAACGCAGAGATTTGATGGCCATCACGGCAACGATCACGCTTGTTCACTGTGGCGATCTGCTGCAGCTTCTGCAGCGCCCATGACGCACCCCGTTACGCAACTGCTACCACTACACGTGTGATCAGCTCTTCACCCGTGATGGGAGTGTTTCCGATTCGCCGGCGTGGTCTTCGTGCCTTGGCTCCGGCCCTCGTGCTTGCCGTGTTGCTTCCGGCAGCTGGCCTGGCGCGTGATGGTGGCGGTGGTCACGGTGGAGGCGGAGGAGGGTTTCATGGCGGCGGCGGCGGTGGTGGTCGTGATC
>JBEDHJ010000186.1:0-8645 GCA_041174205.1 Cyanobacteriota bacterium
TGGGGGTAGTCGATCACCGTGACACCGCCATTGCCCTGCTTCACCGCCCAGATGTCAGCGGCATTCAGTCCAAGCAAGGCGCAGAGGATGGTTTTGTTCACCGCGTCGTGGGCCACCACCAGAGCTGTTTCATCGCTGTGGAGGCTGGAGGCAATGGTGTTCCAGCCCCGCAGCGAACGGTCCCAGACGTCGTGGATCGTTTCGCCATCAGGCATCTGCACCGTTTCAGGCGCCCGCTTCCAATCCGCCAGCAGCTCACCCCAGCTGGCGGCAATCTCCTCCTCCAGACATCCCTCCCACTGGCCGTGGCCGATCTCCACCAGATCAGACACGCTGGTGAGCGGCACGCCGGGATGGTGCTTGAGGATGCCTTCAGCCGTCTGACGCGGACGTGACATGGAGCTGGTGTAAGCCCGATCGAAGCTCACCTTCTGCAGAAACTGCCCCGCCGCCGCCGCCTGGGCATGGCCATTGGGATTGAGGGGAATATCGATCTGACCCTGGAAGCGCCCCTGGCGGTTCCAGTCGGTTTCGCCGTGACGCACCAGCAGCATCCGCGGGCCTGAGCCCTTGGCGGGCAGGGTGCTGCCGCACACCTCTGGATGGAGATGGGTGGTGCCATTCAGCGACTCGATCTGCACCGTGACGGCTCCCCCCTCAGCGGCCGTCAGATTCAGCACCGAGAGCGAGGCATTGTCGAGGCGCAGACGGCGGAATCCCGAGGCAGGCAGCCCGAGCAGGGTGAGCAGCAAACAGCGCAGGATGGCGTTGTGCCCCACCACCAGAACGGTCTGAGCGGTGGCGGCAGCTGGATCGTGATGCTCCAGCAGACGGTCGGCAAAGCGCTTCGCCTGGGCCATCAGCTCTGGGATCGGTGCGTAGCGGCTGCCGTCGGCGCGCTGAAGCTGCAGTTGCTCGGGATGCTGGCTCCAGGTGCGATGGTCATCCGGGAAGCGCTCCCGCACCTCACTGCTGAGCAGACCACTCCAGGGGGCTAGGTCCACCTCCAGCAGATCCTCATCAAGCTGGGGCTCAAGCCCACCACCATGGGCGGCCAGCAGCGCCGTGGCGGTGTCGTGGGCGCGGCGCAGCGGGGAGCTGTAGGCAGCAGTGAGGGGCAGATCGCGCAGGGCCTCACCGGTGGCCAGGGCCTGCTTCACACCCTCGTCGGTGAGGCTGGAGAGATCGTCGCGGCCTTGGATGCGGTGTTCCAGATTGAAACTGCTCAGGCCGTGGCGAACCAGCAGGATCCGGAGAGACACAGACACACGTTTGAGCAAAAGTCATCGTATGTGCTGGCTTTCTGCACCCTGGAACCGGTGAGCCGGTGAGATGCTGCCCCCACCACCACCAACGGATCGGCAGAGGGTGACAGCAGCCAACAGTCCAGGGTGGAAGGTGGGCCTGGCCCTGGTGAGCCTGGCCCTCAGCCTGCTGCTCTGGCTCAACGGCCTGATCGACAGCCTCAGCCGCCCCTCGGTGGGGAATGCTCTGAACCGCCGCCAGCTGGAGCTCACGGTGCTGGCGCAACCGAGCCTGAAGGGCCCGATGCGAACGCTGTTCGCAGGCGGCGATCCGATCAAGACCCTCCAGCAGGACCTGGAGCGGGAGCGCAGCAGCGCTGAAGAAAGCGGTCGTGCCATCGAGCCGGGGCTGGAGCTCGAATTGGCCCTGCTGCTGCAGCGCCAGGGGCAGAGCGCCCAGGCCCAACCTCTGCTGCGCAGTGTCGCGGCCGGGGCAGGCCCTGAGGCGCAGCTGGCTGCCCAGCTCCTGCAAACCAGCAGTGGACAACACAGCGAAGACCCTCCAGAGCTGAGCCTCAATGCCCTACCGGGCAACGGGCTGCTGCGCCTGTGGAGCTGCGAGGCCATCAGCCATGCAGGCACTGCGCGTTGCAACGGAGCCGCGCTCAGCCGTCGTGCCGCCGCACAGCTGATCGCCGTGAGCGCCATACCGGTGCTGCTGCTGGTGCTGGGTTCGGCCGCACTGCTGCGGGAGCTGTGGCTGCGTTGGCGGGGTCGAGCTACTGAGACGGCCCCCTTGCAGGGGCCTGCCTTGAGTGGCGTAGATGCCGTGCTGCTGATCGCCGGCGGCTTCGTGGTGGTAGGGGAGCTGCTCACCCCGCTGCTGGTGGGACCGCTGCTGGCATCACTGCTGGAAGCCTTGGCGATCACAAGCCCGCTGCGGGAGGGCATCAGCGTGGTGAGCCTGTATCTGGCCCTGATGGCGGGGCCGTTGCTGATCCTGGCGTTGTTGTTGCGCGGTCAGGGAATCGCATCGCTCCAATTCCGCTGGGCACCACCGAGCCGCAGCCTGCGCAGCGCCCTGAAAGGGTTTCTGATGGTGCTCCCCCTGGTGAGCCTGGTGGGCTGGCTGCAGGGCCAACTCTGGGACGATGCCGGTGGCAGCAATCCACTGTTGGAATTGGTGCTCAACAGCCACAACGTGCCGGCCCTGGCGTGCTTCGGGTTCACGGCGGTGGTGCTGGCGCCGTTGTTCGAAGAAACGATCTTCCGCGGTGCCCTGCTGCCGGTGGCGGCGCGCAAGCTCGGCCCCGTTGGCGGGGTGCTGCTGAGCGCCCTGATCTTCGCCGTGGCCCACCTCAGCCTGGGGGAACTGCTGCCCCTACTGGTGCTGGGCATCGGCCTGGGCTGGCTGCGCTGGAGCAGCGGCCGGCTAGGCAGCTGCGTGCTGATGCATGCGCTCTGGAACGCCCTCACCTTCACCAACCTGGTGGCGCTGGGCTGGTCGTGACCAACAGCTGATGAACACAGCCCTTGCTGGGCTGCAGAGCGCATGGTTCACTTGCGCAGTTCAGCTGCGCATTGTGGTCGCCGTCCCCGTTCAACAGAGCCAGGAGGCTCAGCGGCGATCCAGCCAACGCCCCCTGGAGCTGATCCAGGGCTCCCTGTCGTCGAAACGGGCCGATCGACAGTCTCCATTGCTGGGCAATCTGCATCGCGTCGCCGATGGAAGCCTGCTGGGCCTTGGCATCGCCGTGTTGGGGCTGAGCGGCCTGACCCTGCACTGGCAGGGGCAGTGGACCCAGAACTTCCAGAAGCTCGAAGCTTCCCAGCGGCTGGAGCATCGCCTGCAGGAATCAGCAGCGGTGCTGGAGCAGCATCACCTCTCCATGACCCGCAAGCCAGCGCTGCTCGAGCCCACCAGCAGTGAGAAGCTGGTCTATCTCGATCCCCCCGCTGCCAGCAGCGCCGCCGGCTTGACCACTCTCCTGGCCCAGGTGAATACCCGACAGATCCTGCCGGGCTACTGATGGCGGTTCAGCGCCAGGAAGGCCGCCGACCGGCACCACGCAGTCAGGGCAGCGGCCCGCGCCAGAAGCGAGTCCTGCAACTCACTCCCGTACCCAGCAGCCGCCTCTGGTTGGTGTTTCTGCTGATGGGCGGCGCTCTGGCAGGGCTGGCGCTTCGGCTGGCCTGGGTGCAAGTGGTGCAGGGGCCGGAACTGCTGAACCGGGCCCGGGCGGTGCAGACCCAAACCATCACGCCCCTGGGCCGGCGCCGCACCATCGTGGATCGCCAGGGCAGCCTCGTGGCTCTGGATGAGGAGCGCTTCACCCTCTGGGCGCATCCCCGCTACTTCGCCTTCCCAGGCGACGACATCGGCCGGCTGCGCAGCCCCCTGGACGTGGCCCGCAAGTTGTCGGGCGTGCTGGCAATGCCCATGGCCGATCTGGTGCGCAGCATGGAAGGCCGCAAATCGGGCGTGAAGCTGGCCACCGACCTGGATCCCGAAACCGCGCAACGGGTGCGCGAGCTGGGGATCAGCGGCGTCGACCTGGAGGGCTATCCCCAGCGGGTGTACCCCCAGGGAGGCCTCTTCGCCAACGTGGTGGGATTCCTCAACCTGGAGCGTGTTGCCCAGGCAGGGCTGGAGCAGAGCCGCGACCGTGATCTGCGCCGCCATGAGAGCACCCGCCAGCTCCGCCGCGGCGCCGATGGCACTCCACTGCCCGACGGTCTCAAGGCTGGCGTGCTCTACGGCGACGACCTGCGCCTGCAGCTCACCCTCGATGCGCGCCTGCAGCAGGTGGCCCAGATGGCCCTGGCCAAGCAGGTGAAGCAATGGAGCGCCAAGCGGGGGGTGGCGCTGGTGATGGACGTGCGCAATGGGGAGCTGCTGGCCCTGGCCTCCACCCCCACCTACGACCCCAATCAATTCTGGAAATACAAGCCCGGTCTGTTCCGGG
The DNA here is from genome assembly GCA_041174205.1 of Cyanobacteriota bacterium. Taxonomy (GTDB): domain Bacteria; phylum Cyanobacteriota; class Cyanobacteriia; order PCC-6307; family Cyanobiaceae; genus Vulcanococcus. Next base: position 4,211 of record JBEDHJ010000186.1, read on the forward strand.
AATGGTCGGTGCAGGACCTCTATGAGCCAGGGTCCACCTTCAAGCCGATCAATCTGGCGATTGCCCTCCAGGAGAACGCGATCGATCCTGCGGGCAAGGTGAATGACACCGGCCAGCTCAGCATCGGCGGCTGGCCGATCTTCAACCACGACCGCAAGGGCAACGGAGTGATCGATTTCCCCACGGTGCTCCAGGTGTCGAGCAACGTGGGGATGGTGCAAGCGATGAAGCGGGTCAAACCCGCGCGCTTCTGGCACTGGCTGCACACCCTGGGGATCGACACCACCCCCGACACCGACCTACCCGGCGCCCAGGCCGGCCAGCTCAAATCGCTGGAAACCTTCCGCACCCAGCCGATCGAACCGGCCACCGCCGCTTTCGGTCAGGGCTTCAACCTCACCCCCCTGAAGCTGGTGCAGCTGCACGCCATGCTGGCCAATGGTGGCCGGCTGGTGAGTCCCCACATCACCCGCGGTCTGCGCTCCGGCGACGATCTGGCACCGGCGCCGGCATCCTCCGGGGTGCAGTTGATCAAACCGGAAATCGCCCAGACGGTCTTGAACTGGATGGAAACGGTGGTGGAGAAGGGCAGCGGCAAGGGTGCTGCCATCCCCGGGTATCGCATCGGCGGCAAGACCGGCACAGCCCAGAAGGCTGAAAACGGGGTGTATATCCCGGGGGCACGGATCACCAGCTTCGTGGCCCATCTGCCGATCAACGATCCGCGCTATGTGGTGCTGGTGGTGGTGGATGAACCGAAGGGGGGCAATGCCTATGGCTCCACAGTGGCGGTGCCCGTGGCGCGTCAAATCATGGAAGCGCTTCTGGTGATCGAGAAAGTGCCCCCCAGCCGCCCGGTGAAAAGCACAACCCGCATAAGCGGGTAACCGGTTGGTGACAGAGCGGGTTTCCCTGGAGGGAGCTGGCTAATTTGTGAGCAACATTCGGCCCCCTGCATGGCCAACCTGCTCGATCAACTGGCCGCCATGACCGTGGTGGTCGCCGACACCGGTGACATCGACGCGATTCGCCAGTTCACGCCGCGTGACGCCACCACCAATCCGTCGTTGATCCTGGCGGCTGCCCAGATTCCGGCCTACCAAAACCTGATCGATCGATCGCTGCAGCAATCCCGCGACGTGTGCGGTGCCGCAGCACCCGCCGAGGAGGTGGTGCGTGAAGCCCTCGATGAGATCTGCGTCACCTTTGGCACCGAGATCCTCAAGATCGTGCCCGGCCGGGTGTCCACCGAAGTGGATGCACGCCTCAGCTTCAACACCGAGGCCACGATCACCAAAGCCCGCAAGCTGATCGGCCTCTATCGCCAGGCAGGCGTCGGCCGCGAGCGGGTGTTGATCAAGATCGCCTCCACCTGGGAAGGGATCAAGGCTGCAGAGGTGCTGGAGAAAGAAGGCATCCACTGCAACCTCACCTTGCTGTTCAGCTTCGCCCAGGCCATCGCCGCAGCGGAAGCCGGCGTCACCCTGATCTCCCCGTTTGTGGGGCGCATTCTCGATTGGTACAAAAAGAGCACAGGCCGCGACAGCTATCCCGGCCCTGAAGATCCTGGCGTGGTGTCGGTGACCCAGATCTTCAACTACTTCAAGACCTACGGCTACAAAACCGAGGTGATGGGAGCGAGCTTCCGCAACATCGACGAGATCATTGAGCTCGCAGGCTGCGATCTGCTCACCATCTCCCCCAAGTTGCTGGATCAGTTGCGCAACACCCAGGGCGAACTGAACCGCAAACTCAACCCCTTCAATCCCGCACCCACCGAGGAGCAGATCCACCTGGATCGCGATGGGTTCGAAGCCATGATGCACAAAGATCCCATGGCCACCGAGAAACTGCAGGAGGGCATCACCGGTTTCTCACGCGCCATCGAAACCCTTGAGGCCCAGCTGGCCCACCGCCTGGGTGAACTGGAGGGGGCCAGCGCCTTCCAGCACGCCGCCCAGGAAATCTTCCTGCTCAACGACCTCGATGGCGATGGCTGCATCACCCGCGAGGAATGGCTGGGCAGTGATGCCGTGTTCGATGCCCTCGACACCGACCACGATGGACGCCTGCTGCCAGCTGATGTGCGCGGTGGCCTCGGGGCTGCTCTGGCCATCAGCGGTTCTTAACCAAGCTGCTCCAGACTCGTCTTCATTGCCACCGGGTTTCCGTTGAACGCTCTCGACACGATGCGCGCCCTGGCCAGCCAGGGCGAAGTGCTGGATGTACCTGCAGGCCAGCCGATCTTCCGTTCTGGTGAGACGGGCGACTGCATGTTCGGCGTGCTCGAGGGCAGTGTGGAGCTCAGCTGGAATGAGGAGAACGGCCAGGAGATCATCCAGGCCGGTGATGTGTTTGGCGCTGGTGCTCTGGTGACCTCGGAGCACCGGCGTTATGGCGATGCCAAGGCGCTGACCGACTGCCGCGTGCTGGTGATGAACCGTGAGAAGTTCCTCTTCGCCGTGCAGGAATCACCGATGTTCGCCATCGAACTGCTCGGCTCGATCGACAAGCGTCTGCGTCAGCTGAAGGACTGCACGCGCTTCAGCTAACCTCGCTGGAACAGCAGGCGTTTAATCACCCGCTGAGCAATATCGCCGTAACCCATCTCGCCAGAGAGAATTTGGGCAATGCGCTGGGGTGCAGTAGGCCGCTTGATGCCCAGCTGATAACCCACCTTCGGCACCCGATAAAACACCTGGGCGATGCGTCGCCCCCAGGCCATCGACTCGCCCCAGTCTCTGCGCATCGCCTGGGTGTAGCCCTGCAGGGCCTGCTCAGCTTGGCGGGTATCGCCAGCGCCCAAGAATCGATGCAGCGCTTCAGCGCTGCGCACGCCGCTGAGCAGAGCTGGCCTCAGGCCCTCCGCCAGGAACGGATCGCACAGTGAGGCGGCATCACCCACCGCCACAGCGCCATCTGAAGTGTGCAGCGGGTGGTGGCCATCCCACACCCGCAGCGGCGATGGGGCGCGATCGCCGGCATCGGCCGGTAGGCCCAGGCTGGGCAACAACTGAGCCAACACAGCATCGGCATCCACGTCGGTGTTGCCGATGAAACTGCCCACGCCGATGCTGTAGCCCCCCTGGCGCGGGAAGGCCCAGCAGAAGCCGTGGCGCACGAGTCCAAATTCAAAGCGGGCCGTGTTGGGTTCGCGCACATCCGCATCCACCTCCACAGCCACGGCACTGGCGTAGCGCGGTTTGGGGTTGCCCAGACCAAGCGGGCCCGCAAAGCGCGAGCTGGAGCCATCCGCCACCACGACGGCACGGCTGGTGTAGGTATGACCTGCAGCCTCCACGACCCAGTGGTCGCAATCGCGCTGGATGGCCGACACGGGGGCGCCATCCAGCAGCTCGGCACCAGCAGCCACCGCCTGCTGGGCGATGAACTGATCCAAGCGAGAGCGCTGCACAATCCAGAAGGGCGAATCACCCGGCAGCACAGCGGTCACGGGGTCCTCGAGGCACCAGGTGAACCGCACCTGCTCGATCACCTGATCTACAGCGGGCGTGAGATCAAAGGGAAACCAACGCTGCACAGATGCCGCCATGCCACCGCCACAGGGCTTGCGGCGCGGCATGGCTTGGGCTTCCAGGATCAACACCCGATGGCCGCGGCAGGCCAAATGAAACGCGGAAGCGGCACCGGCGGCGCCGCTACCCACCACGATCACGTCATGCATGTGAGCGGAGCTCACACTTTGAGAATGTCGGCTTCCTTCTCAGCCAATAGCTTCTCGATCTCAGCGATGAACTTGTCGGTGAGCTTCTGCACCTTCTCTTGTTCGTCGCGGCTCTGATCTTCCGAGAACTCGCCTTCTTTTTCCTGCTTCTTCACCTTGTCGATGGCATCGCGGCGGATGTTGCGCAGCGCCACCTTGCCCTCTTCGGCGTATTTAGCCGCCAGCTTACAGAGATCCTTACGGCGATCTTCGGTGAGGGGCGGGATGTTGATCCGGATCACCTTGCCGTCGTTGTTGCAGGTGAGGCCCAGATCACTCATCGAGATCGCCTTCTCGATCAGCGACAGCGAGCCGCCATCGAAGGGCTGCAGCTGAATGGTGGAGGAATCGGGGGTGCTGATGGTCGCCAGCGATTTCAGCGGCGTGTCAGCGCCGTAGTACTCCACCTGGATCTTGTCGAGCAGGGAGGCGTTGGCCCGACCGGTGCGGATGGTGTTGAAGGTGCGCTGGGTGGAATCCACCGACTTGCGCATGCTGGCTTCGAGATCCATGGGAGCTGAAGGTGGGTGCTGACGGAGAGAAGAAGGCTCAGGCCGAGGGAAGGATGCTGGTGCCGATCGGCTCACCACGCACCGCCCGGCCGATGTTGCCGGCGCCGAACAGATCAAACACCACGATGGGGATGGCGTTGTCCTTGCAGAGGGCGATGGCGGTGCTGTCCATCACCTCGAGCTCGCCGCTGAGCACATC
>JBEDHJ010000187.1:0-12376 GCA_041174205.1 Cyanobacteriota bacterium
GGTGGTGGGCTGGGGCAGCCTCGCGCAGGACCTGCAAAACCGCGTGCAGGTCGGCCAGCGCTTGATGGTGGAGGGTCGTCTGCGCATGAACACCGTGACCCGCCAGGACGGGGTGAAGGAAAAGCGCGCCGAATTCACCCTTTCACGGCTCCACTCCATCGGCGCGCTTTTCCTTCACCCCGTCCTGGCGGGTCACGGTGTTCATGCGCAGACGACCCTCCACCATCAAGCGCTGGCCCACCTGCACGCGGTTTTGCAGGTCCTGCGCGAGGCTGCCCCAGCCCACCACCTTGAGCTGACCCGGCGGATCATCAGGGCGAAGCCCATCGAACTGCACCGCCATCTCCGCCACCGGAGTTTGGTTGTCCTGGGTGTAGCGCACCTGGGGCGCCTCCAGCACCTCCACCTCCAGCAAGCAATGGTTCACGGCAGCGATCAAAGGCAGCGGGCCACATCCTGATGCACGGGCCTGATTTGCACCAGGGCAACCGCAACGAAGCCTGGATCTGGCTGTTCGCCGGCACGGCGGAAGGTCCGGTTTTGGCGCAGCAGCTGCTCGCGCGCGGCTGGTGGGTGCGGGTGAGTGTGGTCACCCCCGCGGCGGCGCGCGTCTACCCCGAACATCCGCGGCTGCAGCTCAGGGTTGGCGCCCTCAGCAGTGATGCGCAGCTGAGGGCTGAGCTGCACGAGCTGGCGCCGCGCTGGGTCGTCGATGCCACCCATCCCTTCGCCCAGGTGATCAGCCGGCGCCTGGAGCGGCTCTGCGGCCCAGACGGTCCGGCGTTGCTGCCACTGGAGCGGCGTCTCCCGGAGCAAGGAGCCCCCGGGGAACGGCTGCAATGGCTGAGCGATCTCGACGAACTCCATCAGCTGCCTCTGGCAGGTGAACGGCTGCTACTGGCGATCGGGGCGCGGCAGCTGGCAGCTGCGGTGCGAGCCAGCGCCGCCGCTGAACAGTTCGCCCGGGTGTTGGATCAGCCCGGCAGCCTGCAGGCGGCTCGCGCCGCAGGGCTGGCGGATGAGCGCATCGCTTGCCTGCGACCGGATCCAGCCACGGAGGGAGCCCTGGAGGAAGCGCTCTGCCGTCGCTGGAACATCAGTGTGGTGCTCTGCCGGCAGGGGGGCGGCCGCAGCGAAGCGATCTGGCGCCAGGTGTGCCGCCGCAGAGCGCTGCCCTTGCTGCTGCTGCGGCAACCGGTTGCCGCGGCGGGGTTGCCGCTGCAGGCGCTGGTGGAGAAGCTGGGCCAGCCCTGAAGGTGTGATGGCAACCCATGCGCTGCTGGTGCTGACCACCGAGGCCAGCGCCGCCCAGGCAGAGGCCCTGGCCGAGGCCGTGCTGGAGCAGCGCTTGGCGGCCTGCGTGGCGTTAAAGCCGGTGCACTCGCTCTACCGCTGGCAGGGGCAGCTCGAGCGCAGCGATGAAGTGCAGCTGCTGATCAAGACACATCCCCGCTGCCTGCAAGCCCTGGAGACCTTCGTGCGGCAACGCCACAGCTACGCCACACCGCAATGGCTGCACTGGCCGACGGATGCCAGCCCCGACTACGCCGCCTGGTTAGCGGAGAGCTGTTCGCTCAGCTGACGCAGATCCACCTGCGGGCGCGGCCCCAGCTGGGTGACCGCCTGACCAGCACAGAGGGACCCCAGGCGGCCACAGGCCTCCACGGAGCGTCCCTGGGTGTGGCCGAAGAGGAATCCGGCGGCATAGAGATCGCCAGCACCTGTGGTGTCCACCAGGGGCCCGAGCTTGACCGGCTCGATCACATGGGTGCCGCTGCCGTTCAGGATCACCGAACCCTGCTCACTGCGGGTCAGGGCCGCCACACGGCATCGGCCACGGACCGCTTCAGCCGCCTCCTCAAAGCTGTTGGCCTTGTAGAGGGAGGTGATTTCCATCTCATTGGCGAAGAGAATGTCCACGTGGCCATCCACCAGCTCCTGGAAGCTGTCGCGGTGGCGCTCGACGCAGAAGGCATCAGAGAGGCTCAGGGCCACTTCAGCCCCGTTGGCACGGGCCACCTCGGCGGCTGCGATGAAGGCGCGCTTGGCCTCATCGCTGTCCCACAGATAGCCCTCGAGATAGAGCACCTTGGCCTGGGCAACCATCTCCAGATCTAGATCGCCCGGATCGAGGCCCACCGAGGCACCCAGATAGGTGCACATGGTGCGCTGGGCGTCGGGGGTGACCAGGATCAGACAACGGGCCGTGGAGGGGCCTGCCGTGGCAGCAGGCGTGTCGAAACGGGCGCCGACAGAACGGATGTCGTGGGCAAAGATGCTGCCCAATTGGTCGTTGCGTACGCGGCCGATGAAGCCGGCTCGACCGCCCAGCTGGGCGATGCCCGCCAGGGTGTTGGCGGCAGAGCCACCGGAGGTTTCCAGGCCCGGGCCGACGCTGGCGTAGAGGCGCTCGGCCTGGTGCTCATCGACCAGGGCCATGGTGCCCTTGGTGAGCTCAAGGTTGTCGAGCAGGTCGTCGTCGGCGTGCACGAGCACGTCAACGATCGCGTTGCCGATCCCGACAACATCGAGGGTTTTGTTGGGGGCCATCGGGTTGATCAGCGGCTGAGCAGAGCCCGCTTGGGCCCGTGGATCGGATCCTCCACCACGATCGTCTGATCCCGGTCGGCACCAAGGGAAACGATCGCGATCGGCACCTCCATCAGCTCAGCCAGGAAGCGCAGGTAGCTCATGGCCGTGGGCGGGAGATCCTCAAGGGCGCGGCAATCAGCCGTGGAGGTCTGCCAGCCAGGCAGGGTTTCAAAGATCGGCTGGCAGCGGGCGAAGTCTTCAGCAGAGCTGGGGAAGTGCTCAATGCGCTGGCCATCGAGTTCGTAGGCCACGCAGACCTGGATCTCGTCGAGCTCATCGAGCACATCGAGCTTGGTGATGGCCAGGCAGTCGAGGCCATTCACTTCAACGGCATAACGACCGATCACACCATCGAACCAACCGCAGCGGCGACGGCGGCCGGTGGTGGTGCCATATTCGCCACCGCGATCGCAGAGGTGATCGTTGAGGCTGCCCTCCAGCTCTGTGGGGAAGGGGCCCTCCCCCACACGGGTGGTGTAGGCCTTAGCCACACCGATCACGCGGTCGATCAGGGTGGGGCCCACGCCAGCGCCAATGCAGGCGCCGCCGCTCACCGGGTTGGAGGAGGTGACGTAGGGGTAGGTGCCGTGGTCGAGGTCGAGCAGGGTGCCCTGCGCCCCCTCAAACAGGATGTTTTGGCGGGCCCGGGCAGCCTCATGGATGGTGCGGGTGCAATCCACCACATGGGGAGCCAGACGCTTGCCGTAGGCCACGTATTCAGCCACCACCGCCTCGAAATCGAGGGGCTCCAGCCCATAGAGCTTTTGGAGGGTCTCGTTCTTCTCGGCCAGGGGGCCAGCCAGGCGATCCCGGAGGCGCTCCTCATCGAGGATGTCGATGATGCGAATGCCGTTGCGCTGCGACTTATCGGCGTAGGTGGGGCCAATGCCCCGGCCGGTGGTGCCGATGCGGCGGTCGCCGCGCTGCTGCTCCATCGCCTGATCCAGCAGGCGGTGGTAGGGCATCGTCACGTGGGCCGTGGAGGCCAGGCGCAGGCCGTCGACCGCGATGCCGTTCTCGGCGAGCATGTCCAGCTCGCCGATCATCACCTTCGGATCCACCACGGTTCCGGAGCCGATCAGGCACACCGTGTCGGGGTAGAGGATGCCGGAGGGGATCAGGTGCAGCTTGAGCACCTTGTCGTCCACAACGATCGTGTGGCCGGCGTTCACGCCGCCCTGATAACGCACCACCACATCGGCGGAGCGACTAAGGAGATCGGTGATCTTGCCCTTCCCCTCGTCACCCCACTGCGCACCGATGACGACGACGTTGGCCAAGGACACAGCGGCCCGCAGCCGCTTCAAAGCACAAACAAAGAGGATCTCAGATCGAGCCGCCCTCCGTCAAAGTGTCTGTGTGGGCTGCTGCTGAACGACACAAAAAAGCGGCCATGAAGGCCGCTTGATCGACTGAAGCAGTTGCTGCGAAGGGATCTTTCCCGCCGCTGCGCTCAATCAGGCGCCTCGCACGACACCGGTTTCTGCTTTTTTCAGCTCCTTGGAGACCCGCTCACGCAGGGCATCGGGCACAGCGCGGTTGGGGTAATTGGCGTAGTGACCAGCCAAGGAATTAAGGGCGGTCTGCATGGTGGTGAAGGAGGCCAGACCATTGACCTGTCGCTGGGGCCGATAACGGGCCATGTAATCGTTGATCAAGGCACGGGCCGAGGTTTCCGCCTCAGAGCGGCCGGGATCATCTGCCGGCAGGCTGATGGTGGCGATCAAGGTGTCGGCGACGGCCACCGTGTCCTCCACGTAATTGCCGGTGAGCGGACCATTGCTGCCCGAGCAGGCGGTGAGCAGCAGACAGATGCACAGGCAGAACGCCAGCGCGGCTGCTTTGAGTTGACGCCAACCAGCCGCCATGGAGGTTCTGCAGGAATGGGCGGATCCTATGGCGTCAGGCCGGGAGCAGCCCGGCCCGTTCACGCTCCAGTTGCGCCAGAAGCTGACCAACAACCGCCGAAGCCGCAAGATCACGGCGCTCAGCGCCGACCCGTTGCACCAGCTCCACCTGGCCATCAGCTGCACCGCGACCCACCACAACCCGCCAGGGGATACCGAGCAGATCGGCATCCTTGAATTTCACTCCGGCCCGTTCTGTGCGGTCATCGAGCAACACATCGATGCCGGCGGCCTGGCACTCGGCATAGAGCTGCTCTCCCAGTTGGCGCTGGGGCTCATCCGCCACGTTGGCGATCACCACAATCACCTCATAGGGGGCAATGGCGGTGGGCCAGCAGATGCCATTGGCATCGTGGTGCTGCTCCACCGCGGCCTGCGCCAGACGCGAGACCCCAATGCCGTAACAGCCCATCCACAGGGGTTCTTCCTGACCGGCCTCGTTCGTGAAGGTGGCATCGAGAGCGGCGGAATACTTGCGACCCAGCTGGAAGATGTGGCCCACCTCGATGCCGCGGCTGGCCTCCAGCTGCTGAGAGGAGTCGTGCATGCAGCGATCGCCGGGCAGGGCAGCACGCAGATCGAGGCTCTCAGGCGCTGGGCAGAGCCCCCCCCAGCTGGCGCCCACCCGGTGGGTGTCGATGCTGTTAGCCCCGCAGACAAAACTGTCGAGGGCCGTGGCGGTGGCGTCAGCCAGGCGCAGGAAGTGGGGTTGCCAGCTGCGAGCGCCGGCCAGCACCGCGTCCTCTAGATGGGGGCCCATGAAGCCGAAGGGGATCGGGGCCAGGCCTTCTTTGCCAGCGGTCTCAGCGGTTAGCGGGGCGAGGTCGAGCAAGGTGCCGTGCTCATCACTGCAACGGGACGTCACGGCATTGGCCAACTTGACGTCGTTGAGCTGCTGATCTCCCCTGAGGCTCACCAACAACGGTTGCTGGCAACCATCCTCAAAGCGAGCCAACAGCAGCAGCACCTTCACGGTCTGGCTGGGAACAAAGCCGTGGGCGCTGCAGAGCTCGTCGATGGCCGTCTGGCCTGGGGTGGCGAGATCTTCTCCAGCGCCTCCGGCGCGCACGCCACCCGGCAGGGGCACCGCCTCCGCTGGCAGCGACACAGCACGCTCCTGGTTGGCGGCATAACGGCCATCACGGCTGGCAAGGATCAGATCCTCACCGGCCTCAGCGGTGACCATGAACTCCTGACTGGCGGAGCCACCGATGGCGCCACTGTCGGCCTCCACTGCCACCGCCCGTAGGCCGCAACGGCTGAAGATGCGCCGGTAGGCCTGGTCCATGGCGCCATAGGTCTGCTTCAGGCAGGCCTCATCGGCGTGGAAGGAATAGGCATCCTTCATGATGAATTCACGCCCCCGCATCAGTCCGAAGCGCGGCCGGATCTCATCGCGGAATTTGGTCTGAATTTGATAGAGATTCACCGGCAGCTGCCGATAGGAGCGCAGCAGCTCACCGGCCAGTGCCGTGATCACCTCTTCATGGGTGGGACCGAGGCCTAGTTCACGGCCCTGGCGATCCTCCAGGTGAAACATGATTCCTTCGCCGGCGGTGTAACCGGCCCAGCGGCCGCTGCGCTGCCAGAGCTCAGCCGGCTGCAACTGGGGGAGCAGGGTTTCGAGGGCACCGGTGGCGTTGAGCTCTTCGCGCACGATGGCGGAGATCTTCTGCAGCACGCGCCAGAGCAGTGGCAGGTAGGCATAGATGCCGCTGCCGACGCGGCGGATATACCCAGCCCGCAACAACAGCTTGTGGGAGGGAATCTCGGCTTCCGCGGGGTCATCCCGCAGCGTCACCAGCATCAGGCGGGAGACGCGCATGGGATGCTCAGCAGACAGGGAGGCCGGAAGCTACCACCGAGCTCTACGACTGACCGGCTGAAGAAGCGCCACATCGCCCCGGCAAAACCAGAAAAAATTCCATTTCAAGAGAGAAAAGCCTGCTAACTTCCGGTTCACGTCCAACTTGTCGCAGAACCGTCTCATGCAAGCCCATTCACTGGCCACGGGAATGGGTGCACAGGCCGGAGCCGAAGCAGCCGCCAACTCTGCCGAAACCAACGAGAACCTGATTGGAATCGATGAGGTGCAGCGCTGCCTCAACCGTTCCAGGGCATCGGTGTATCGCTACACCAACACGGATCCCCGCAATCTCAATCCCGCCTTTAATCCGCGCAAGCTCAATCCCGAATACCGCAGCGACCAGAAAGAGCCGCTGATGTTCCACCCCAATGAGGTGGCCCGTTTTGCGCGTGATGTGCTGCGGATCAAGGAGGTGACGGTCGAGGTGCTCAACTCGCCCTCGACCGCAACCCAGCAGCTGCTGAGCGCAATCCTGGATGAGCTGCGTTCGATCCGCTCCCTGTTGAATGAAGGTCAGGGCACAACCAGCGATCTCGATCGTCGGCGTGAGCAACACGAACAGGCCCGACCTGCGGCCTGACCCTCTAACCCGCCACGTGCTATTGGAGATGTCATGCTGGTGTGCAACCTTCGACATCGCCTCTGAACCGGTCGCCGGATTGCCTTGAAATCCGCGCCTCCCGTTCACTCCTGCATGGATAGCGACCCTCCTCCCCGAACCTCGGCCCAGACCACCAAGACCGGTGATGGGCCCTACAGTTCAGGAAGCTTCTTTCACACGGCAGCCCCGCTCCTCGGCCTTGCACTCGGGATCTGCACGCTGGTGCTGCCCCTGGCCACGGTGATCAGCGACCGGGGCATCCCGCCGGCCTCCACCCACGCCGCCACGGCCGATGGATTTGCGCAGTCTGCAGGCCTCACCGGCGCCCGGGCTGGTGAATCTGATGGTGGAGATCCCCGCCGGTAGCCGTAATAAATACGAGTACAACGCCGATGCCGGCTTGATGGTGCTCGATCGGGTGCTGCACTCCTCGGTGCGCTACCCCTTCGACTACGGCTTCATCCCCAACACCCTGGCGGAGGACGGCGCACCGCTCGACGCCATGGTGATCATGGATGAGCCCACTTTTGCGGGTTGTCTGATCACGGCCCGGCCGATCGGCATTCTCGACATGGTCGATTGCGGGGCCCACGACGGCAAGTTGCTGTGCGTGCCTGCCGCGGATCCGAGGCAGCGGGAGATTCGCAGCATCCGCCAGATCGCCGCCAACCAGCTGGAAGAGGTGGCGGAATTCTTTCGCACCTACAAAAACCTGGAGGGGCGCGTGATTGAGATCGGCGGCTGGCTCGATGCCGATGCGGTGCCGGCCCTGCTGGAGCGCTGCATCGCCGCTGCCAGCGTCAGCTGAGCCGCTGCAACAGGAAACCTTCAAAGCCCAGAGCCTGAAATACACGGGCCGGATCCCCGAAACCGGCGGCATTCACCAGGCTGGTGAGCCGGGCAAGACCGATCGGATGCAGACCCTCCTGGCTGGAGGCATCGAGGCCGCTGGCCCGCTGGAAACCGCTCCAGGCCGCATCTAACTGCCCTTCGAGGGAGGGCAGGCTTGTCTGCATCAGATCCACCAGGACCAACTGGGCGCCGGGCTGGAGGCTGCGGGCCAGGGCCGTCAAAAAGGCCAGCTTGCTGCCGTCATCCGGGAGCGATTGCAGCACCAGCACCGAGAGGGCACCTGCGAAGCGACCGGCCATCCCGGGTTGATCCACCAGGGCCTCGGCGGTGCTCTGCTGCCACTGAATGGCGGCATGGTCCTGGAGGCGCTGGCGAGCTTCGGCCAGCATCTCGGCGCTGGGATCGAGGGCCGTCAGACGCCAGTCGGGGCGTTGAGCCGCAGCCTCCAGCAGCTCCGAACCGGTGCCGCAGCCTGCAACCAACACCTCAGCCCCCGAGGCGCCGGCCAGCGGCGAGGCTGCCAGCAAGGCCACCGAGAGCCGAGCCAAGCTGCCGTAGCCGGGGATGACCTGACTCTGGAGTCGCTCGTAGCCAGCTGAGTTCACGGATGACCTGTCGATACGCCGATGCTAGGGAGGCGGCACTGGGCAGCTTTTGGTGTCAGCCCTCAACAAGAGCGTCAGGAATCGACGCCGGCCAGGTAAGTTTGTCGGCGCCGAAGATCCCCGTCCGACCGTGCCCACCATCCGTTTTGAACAGGAAGGCCAGCAGGTCGGTTGCATCGAGGGTGCAAACCTGCGGAAAGCCGCCATCGATGCCGGCATCAATCCCTACAAGGGCCTGAACAACCTCAACAACTGCGGTGGTGTGGGCCAGTGCGGCACCTGCGTGGTGGAAGTGGTGGAAGGCATGCAAAACCTTTCCCCCCGCAGCGATGTGGAGCAGGTCTACCTGGCTGACCGCCCCGCCAACTACCGCCTCAGCTGCCGCACCAGCGTCAACGGCGACGTCACGGTGCGTACCCGTCCCCAGGCCGGTGCCGGCGCGGGTTCCAACAGCCTGGTGGGCGCCATCAAGAGCCTGCTCGGCAAGTGAGCCAGGCGCTCAGGATCTACAGCTACGCCAAGTGCGGCACCTGCCGCAAAGCCCTGCAATGGCTCGCCCAGCAGGGCTTTTCTGTCGAAAGCAGCACCCTGGAGCTGGTGGACATCACCGAACATCCACCGGGGCTTGAGGAGCTGCGCCAGGCCTTCGCTGCCCTTGGTCGCAAGCGGCTGTTCAACACCAGTGGCCAGAGCTATCGGGCCCTAGGCAGCGCCGCGGTGGCAGCCATGAGCGACGATCAAGCGCTGTCCGCTCTGGCGGCCGACGGCAAGCTGATCAAACGACCCTTCGCCATCACCCCCTCGGGGCAGGCGCTGGTGGGCTTCAAGCCTGAGGAGTGGCAGGCGGCTCTGTTGGGCTGAGGGGTGCAGCCAGATCATCCAGCTCATCCATGAGCGCATCGATCCCGGCGCGGTTGATCTGGCCGAGATAGTTGAGTTTGAGCTGCTGCAGCAGAGCGCAGAGCAGCTCCTGGCTGCGTTCCAGTGTTCCGGCCTGCTCCAGGGCTGTGGCCAGCTCCTCCCAGAACCGATCGGTGGCCTTCTGCAGCAGCTCGGCCTGGCGGTCGTCCGTGCGGGCTAGGCGCTGGGCGGTGCCCTTGGACAGATCGAGCAGGCTGTCCACCATGCCCACCGCCAGCTGGCGGCTCACCCCGCTCGGCAGGATCGCCCCGCCCGGCACATCCTGCAGGCTGCGTTGCAGGGCATGGCCCAACAGCGACTGCAGCTCCGGCGCGAGCCGCGGCGCCACCTGCCCCAACACCAGTGGCCCCCAGAGGCGCAGCAACTCCAGGGTCTGCTGATCCTCTGCAGCCGCCACGCTCTGGTGACTGCGCAGGCTGCGAATCCAGCGCGGCCACTGGGGTGAACGGATCAGCGACTGGGTGCCATCCACCAGTTGCAACGCCAACACCTCAAACAGCTCGAGGGCCAGCAGGGACACCACGGCACGGCTCACGGCGGCCCGCAGTGGTTCCACATCAATCAGGCGAGCAGCGCTCAAGCGCTCCACCACCGGCACCACCCGCAATACCCGCCAGAACGGCAGCAGCAGCGGCACATCGATCCAGCGGCGCAGCAACGCATCCCGCCAACTGAGCCCAGGGAAGCGGCGCCGCAACCGCAACATCCGCAGCAGGATGTCGAGGGCGAACACGCTCTGGAACAGCAGCAGATCGATGCGCCAGAAGTGATCGGTGGGACGACCGTTGTCGTCGATGGAGCGCCAGTAGCTCGTGGCCACCAACGGCAGCACCTGCTGCTGCCAGAAGCGGCGCTCCTGCTGCCAGCTGCGCTGCTGCAGCCAGGCATCCCCGAGCAGCCGATCCGCCGCCTGCTTGGCGGATTCCTCACCAGCCCGCTGGCGCAGGCGGTTCTTGATCTTCTCGAGGGTGCCGCTGTTGCCAGAGGCGGCGAAGGGGTTTTCGTTGAGCATCGCCACGGTGAGCTCCACCTGGCGGCGACGGAGGGCTGCAGTGCGAGCGGGGGGCGCACCGGCCAGCAGGGCCTGATCAAGATGATCAAAGGCGCGCAGATAGGCCTGGGTTTCGCGGTGGGGCTCGATGCCCTTCACCGGGTCATACCAAGGGGTGATGTCCGGCAGCAGGGTGAGCGGCACCACCAAGGGCACCTGCGGCAGGGGCGTGAGGTTGCGCTGCAACCAAAAGGTGCGCAGGGGCATGTAGGTGGCGTCGAACACCACCAGCACCAGGTTGAGGCCCGCCCATAGGGCGACGGCACGATCCCAGTGGTTCCAAAGCCGCGAGGCCGTGACCCTCTGGGTCGACAACCAACGCGGACGAACCATCGCAAGGCCTGGCAACGGCCCTAATCTGCCCTAACCGCACCCGCTGCCGGCAGCCCCAGCCCTTGTCCAGCCCCTCATCAAGCTCGTCGTCCCAGCCGGAGCCACCCATCGCCGAGCAACCGAGCGGCCCCAGCAAACCCGCCCCGCAGCAGGAAAGTCCCTGGGTGTTCTGGCGCGGCGTGCTGATCACCCTGGGCGTCGCCCTGGGGGTGCGCCAGTTTGTGATCGAGGCCCGCTACATCCCTTCCGGGTCCATGCTGCCGGGGCTGCAGATCCAGGACCGACTGCTGGTGGAGAAGTTGAGCTACCGCCAACGATCCCCACGCCGGGGCGAGATCGTGGTGTTCCACGCTCCCCATCACTTTGACCCGGTGTTGAAGCCCGCCCATCCGGCCGGGCCACTGCGTTGCCTAGTGGTGAACCTGCCCTTGATCAACAGCGTTCCAGGCCTGCAGGAACCCGCTTGTGATGCCTACATCAAACGGGTGGTGGCGGTGAGCGGCGATCGGGTGGTGGTGAATCCCCGCGGCGAAGTGAGCGTGAACGGCACTCGGCTTCAAGAGCCCTATGTGCGCAACTACTGCCCGGTGGATGCCCAGGGCATGGGCCCCTGCCGCACCCTCAACACGGTGGTGCCCCCGGGCCATGTGCTCACCCTGGGCGACAACCGCGGCAACAGCTGGGACGGCCGCTTCTGGCCCGGAGGCCCCTTCCTGCCGGAGAGCGAAATCATCGGCCGTGCCTTCTGGCGCTTCTGGCCCCTCGGCAGCGCTGGCTCCCTGGAGAGCCCCGACCCGCTCAAACCGGTGAAACCGGCAAGCGCCAAAGCGAAGGGCTGAGACCAGCAGCCACCACCTGCCCGGTGAGCTCGCGATCCGCCAGCGGCTGGTTAGCAGCCCGGGAGGCCAGGACATCCGCCTTGGCCTGCCAGCGTTGAGCCGGATCGAACAGCAACCAGCGGCGGCTGCCCGGCTCCACGCGCGGCGGCTCCAACCCCAGCATCCTCGCCGGGCCGAAGCAGAGGGCCTGCCAGAGCTGGGTTGCAGACCAGCCGTGCCGCTCCACCAGCTCCTGCCAGAGGCTGGGCAACACAAACCGATGACCGGCCACACCAGGCTTGCGTTGATCGAGGGGCAGCAACTGCTCCTCGGCATCAAGAGGCTCGTGGTGGACGGCGACGGCCTGGATCAGGCCCTCGGCCAGGGCCTGTTGCAGAGCGCGGCGATCGGCGGGGGTGCCGAGGGGGGGCACCAGCCGCCACCCCTCATCAATCGGATCCAAGCTGCCGCTGTCGGCCAACAGATGCCACCAGCACACCGTGGCCGCTGGCCTCTGGCCCTCCGGAAGTTCGCGCAACAAGGCCACCGCTTCGGCGGTGGAGAGATTCATCAGCTGCAGGCGCCGCTGAGGATGGCGGCGCGCCAGAGCCAGCAGGCTTTGCAACGGCAGCGTTTCGCTGATGGTTGGATCCGTAGGCCAGCCCGCCCGAAGCGCCTCCACGCCATCGCGCACAAAGCCGCCCTGGCTGAGGTTGGCATCGCGTGGAGCCAACAGCAGCGGCGCCTCGCCAAATTCCCCCAGGGCCAGCCCCCGCTCCAACAGCGGCAGCGGCGGACACTGCTCAGCCTCGGCCAAACCGACGGCACC
>JBEDHJ010000188.1:0-8795 GCA_041174205.1 Cyanobacteriota bacterium
CCAGAGCAAACGGGCTACTGAGCGGCTGCGATGCGATCAGACGGCGGTGTGCTTCCTGAGCGGCGCTGCCATGGTTGCTGCCGTCATGGGGGAGCTGGTCTAGGGCCTGGCGGTAGTGCTCGAGGTCGCAACCGGTGCTCGCTTCAATGGCTCGGCTGCGACGCTGCAGCCGTTCGCGCCAGATGCCGCTGATCAGTACGGGGAAGAGATCACAGCGACCTTCGAGGCTCTGCTGGAGCAACGCCGAACTGTCGATGCAGAAACCCAGTGCCCCATACCCGCCGATACGCAGCTGCCGTTCCCGGGCTTCCAAGTTGTGCACCAGAGCGATCTGCTCGCAAAGTTCCAGCACGGCAGGTAGTCGTTCGTTGGCATACCGCTCACCTAGGTAGCGGACCGTGCCGTTGTGGCGGTCGTTCTGCCAAGGCCGATGCAGGTCGTTGAGTCCTTCCCAGCCGCACAGCCCCTCGGTGCCTTGGTAGTACTGCAGCCGGATCACGGTATCCCCGTAGCGCAGCTCCAGCTCGAGGCAGCTGTGGGGCAGTAGGGCCTGCTGTTCCTCGCCATCGCTCCGCAGCAGTCCGGTGCGGACCGGCAGCGCCAGGGGCACTTGGCTCCACCCCCCCTCGGGATCAGCCAGGCTGGCTCCCAGACCAAAGCTGGCAATGCTGGTGCGCACTTGAGCGCTGGCTTGCCAGCCCCGCGCCAGCAACTGTTGCAACCAGCTGGCGCTGCTGGTGCAGCCATCGATCGCGAAAGCCTCAGCCTGTGGCAGGCGGTTGGCCCCCAGCCGGTTCAAGACGCGGGCCGCGAGGCTGTTGCGTTGCCGTTCGCCCCAGCTTTGGCAGTAGCCCAGACCGGCGTTCTGCCACAGCAAGCCTCCGCTCAGCGCACTGGCCTGGGGCTGCGTGGGTTGGCTCGACGGCGTGGGCTCCTGCAGCTGCAACAGCACCTCCAGTTGTTGCGGCAGTGCGGGTTGATCGCAGCTCGACCACAGCGCCACCGCATCGACCTGATCATCTGCAGGCCAAAGGTGTGGCAGGTCATCCGCCAGGGCGGCTAGCAGCGCTGGTGTGAGCAGCCCGCGCTCCAGCACACCTCCCAGGGCTTGCAGCCGTTGGGGAAGCTGGGCCGGAGCCAGCTTCCAGCCCTTAGGCAGCAACCACAGCAGGGGAAGCAGTTGTGGTTTGTGCAGATCCTTGGCCAGACGCCTGAGCCAATCGGCTCGGCTCAGGCCGGAGCGGAACACGCTGGATTCGAGGGCCTGCTCGAATGCAATCAGAGGCAGGTCGCTGGCCCAAGACCGGTCGAGGGCCAGCGGATCAGGCGTGGTTGCGGGCAGCGGTGCAGCCATGCTGGGGAGGGGCGGTTTAGACGGCCACCAAACCCGAATGACGGATCAGCGCCTCGCTACTGGGCTGGCGGCCCCGGAAGGCTTCAAACACCTGTTTGGGATCCAGGCTGCCCCCAAGGCTGAGCACGGTGTTACGGAAGCGCCGGCCTGTTTCGCGGATTTGCTCCTCATTGTCGAGGCCCACGTCTTCGAAGGCTCCGAAGGCGTCAGCACTCAACACTTCAGCCCATTTGTAGGAGTAGTAGCCCGCGGCATAGCCGCCGGCAAAGATGTGCCCGAAGGAGCACAGGAACGCGTCGTCATCGATCGGTGCCAACACGGTGGTGTTGGTGGCGATTTCGCGACGTAGTTGCTCGGGGCTCATGCCGCAATCAGGCGTCCAGCGGCTATGCAGGCGCAGATCCACCAGGGCAAAGTGCACCTGACGCAGGGTGGCTGACCCGCCCATAAACGTGCGGGCGGCCTGCAACTTGGCGAATTCCTGCTCGGGCAGGGGTTCACCGCTCTGCCAGTGACGGGCCATGCCCAGCAGGGTGGCGCGGTCGTAGCACCAGTTCTCCATGAATTGGCTGGGAAGCTCCACGGCATCCCACTCCACGCCGTTGATCCCTGCGGCCTGGGGCCGTTCCACGGTGGTGAGCATGTGCTGCAGGCCATGGCCGAACTCATGGAAGAGGGTTTCCACCTCTTCGAAGGTCATCAGGCTGGGGGTGTCCCCCACCGGAGGGCTCTGATTGCAGATCAGATAGGCCACAGGCAGCACCGCACGGCCATCGGCAGCGCGGGAGCGCACCAGGCACTCATCCATCCAGGCACCGCCGCGCTTGCTGCCAGGGCGGCTGTAGGGATCGAGATAGAAGCTCGCCAGAGGCTGGCCGGCCGCTGCACCGGCGTCGGGACCCTCAAGGATGCGGAAGTAGCGCACATCGCTGTGCCAGAGCGGGGCCTCGCCGTCGGCAGCCTCGATCGTGATTCCAAACAGGCGGCTGCAGAGCGCAAACAGGCCGTCGAGCACCCGCGGTAGTGGGAAATAGGGCCGAAGCGCTTCGCTGTCGAGCTCGAAGCTGTCCTGGCGCAGCTTCTCGGCCCAGAAGGTCACATCCCAGGGCCTGAGATCGCTGGCTTCGGGTGCGTCGTGGCGGGCTGCGCAGGCCCTGAGGGCCGCCAGTTCCTGTTGGGCCACCGGGTAGGCGGCCATCCGCAACTCTTCGAGCAGCGCCTCCACCGCGCTGTCGGAGTCGGCCATCTTGGCCGCCAGGCTCACCTCGGCCCAGTTGCCGTAGCCCAGGCGGCGTGCTTGCTCGCCTCGCAGGGTGAGGATCCGCTCGATCAGCGGCCAGTTGTTGAGCTCGCTGCCCTCAATGCCTGAGGCGCGGCTGACATGTGCCCGGTAGACGCGTTCGCGCAGATCACGCCGCTGGCTGTATTTCATGAACGGCGCATAGCGAGGCATATCGAGCCCCAGCAACCAGGGTCCGTTCTCGGCCGTGGCCTCCACCTCGCCGGCCTGCCGTGCTGCCTGGGCTAATTGATCCAGAAGGCTGGAGGGCAACCCTTGCACCTCATCGGGTTCGCTGAGGCGCAGTGTCCAGCCATTGGTGGCATCGAGCACCTGATTGCCGAAGCGGGTGGAGAGCTCCGCCAGCTCCTGGCTGGCGGCATTGAAGGCCTCTTGCTCGGAGCCGCTCAGACCCACGCCCCGCAGCTGCATGTCCCGCAGCTCGGCTTCAAGGATGCGCTGCTGGGTGCCATCGAGCTGGGCTGATTGTTGGTGCAGGCTCTCCAGGGCGCGATAGATCACCTGGCTCTGGCCGGCGCGGTTGCCGAACTGCACAACAGCGGCCTGCTGTGCGGCGTGGGCATCCCGCAACTCAGGGCTGTTGCAGACGCCATTGAGGTGGCTCACCACTCCCCAGCTCCAGCGCAGCCGCTCGCCCAGCCGCTGCAGTGGATCCATCACGTCCTGCCAGGCCAAGCCCTGGCCCTGGCCGAGGATCTGCTCCAGGCGTTGTTCCAGCGAGCTGAGATCAGCTTCCAGCTCGCGGATGAGCGCAGGAATGTGCTCGCTCACCGCCGTTGGGGTGATGGATTCAAAGACCGGCAGGCCCTCACCGCGCAGGATTTCGGGCAACGAGGCGGTCGAGCTGCTCATGGGCCTGATCGGTTCTGGCGGGAGCCGAAAGAACAGTCCTTATTCCAGCCTGAAGGGGTGGCCAGTGGCGATTTAGCCCAGGGCGGGTAGCCGAAGAGCGACGATCGCATGCTGCGCCAGGTCGTTGGACAGAGCCGTGGTGGAGGCTTCGTAGACGTCGATGGCCACCCGGGGCCAGAAGCCAATCACCAGGGTGGGCACCAGCAGGGTGAGGCCGATCACCAGCTCTCGGGGCTTCATGTCCCCCAGCACGGCCAGAGCCGGAATCCTGGGGCCGAAGAAGACTCGGCGGCAGAGGCTCAGCAGATAGACCGGGGTGAGCACCACACCAATGGCTGCGAGCACCACAGCGATCACCCGGAAGCCAACGGTGAAGTCGGGGTTGCTGGTGAGGCCGAGGAACACGGTGATCTCGCTGACGAAGCCGCTCATACCCGGCAGGGCCAGCGAGGCTAGGGAACTTGCCAGGAAGAAGGCGAACGTGATCGGCAGCACCTTCGCCAGCCCGCCCATGTTGGGGATCGACAGGGTTTTGGTGCGCTCGTAGAACACGCCCGTCACGAAGAACATGGCGGCGGCAATCAGCCCGTGGCTGATCATCTGCAACATCGCCCCGCTCATTCCCAGGCTGTCGATGGCACCAATGCCCAGCAGCACGAAGCCCATGTGGCTCACCGAGCTGCAGGCGATGCGCCGTTTCACGTTGTCCTGGGCGAAGGCGTTGAGGGCGCCATAGACGATGTTGACGATGCCCAACACCACCAGCGCCGGAGCCAGCTGCAGGTGCGCTTCCGGCAACATCTGCACGTTGAAGCGCAACAGGGCGTAGCCCCCCATCTTCAACAGCACGCCCGCCAGCAGCATCGACACCGGAGCATTGGCCTCACCATGGGCATCCGGCAGCCAGGTGTGGAGCGGGAACATCGGCAGCTTCACGCCGAAGCCCACCAGGAAACCGAGATAGCAGAGCAGCCCGAAGGTGCCGCCGGGGGAGCGGGCGATCAGCTCGCTGAGGTTGAGGGTGAAGGGTCCATTGAGGGCCAGGGCCAGGCCGCTTACCAGGATCAGCAGGGAAGCTGTGGCCGTGTAGAGGATGAACTTGGTGGCCGCGTATTGGCGCTGGTGCCCGCCCCAGATGGCAATCAGAAGATAGACGGGGACGAGCTCAAGTTCCCAGGCCAAGAAGAACAGCAGGAAGTCCTGGGAGAGAAACACCAGCGCCTGGGCCGAGGCCTGAACCAGCAGCAACGCGAAGTAGAGGCGCGTCTTCTTCTGGATGTTCCAGCTGGCGGCCACCGACAGCAGCGTCACCAGGCCGGAGAGCACCACCAGGGGAGCTGACAGTCCATCCGTCGCCAGCGACCACTCCAGGCCGATGGCCGGCACCCAGGCGAACCGTTCCACCAACTGCAGGCCGGCGATGGAGCCGTCGTAGTGCTGGCTGTAAACGAAGAGCATCAAGCCCAGATCCACCAGCAGGGTGATCAGGGCGATGGTCCTGGGCAGCTTTGGATCGGTGCCGTCCCCGGGCAGCAGCATCAGCAGGGGAGCGACCGCAATCGGCAGCAGGGTGATCAGGCTGAGCCAGGGAAAACCGGAGGGAGCGCTGAGCAGGCCTTCGCTCAGTGCCGCATCGCCGAAGGCTGAATTGGAGAGCCCTGTGGACGCGGCCAAAAAGAGCAGGTTGGCGTCCATGTAGACCTCATCACCGATGAAGGATGTCTCCACCCTGCTCCTATCCCAGGATCAGGTCTTGAGAGACGCAAATTTAGCAGCTGGGTATTTCTACTTAGGCCTGATCGGGTAAGGGATTCCAGCGGCTGCCAACCTGCTGCAGCTGAAGAGCCTCCGAGCGGGAGGCCACCCCTTCTTGCTCCCAGGCTCGCACCATGGCTCGCCGCACCGCACCGGCGTGGTCTCGGTTGGTGAGGGCCAGGATGCTGGGGCCCGCTCCGCTGATCACGCAGCCCCACGCCCCGGCCTCGATCGCCGCCTCGCGCACCTGGCGCCCCCCCTGGATCAGCCCCCAGCGATAGGGCTCATGGATGCGGTCATGCATGCCATCGGCGATCAGGTCGCCATTGCCGGTGCGCAGCCCCTGCAGCAGCAGGGTGAGTGAGCCCAGGTTGGTGACGGCATCGGGAATCGAGATCACCTTCGGCATCACGCGCCGCGCCTCGCTCGTGGACAGGCGAATCGCTGGGATCGCTACCACCGCCAGCACCTCAGGCGACCACTCGCAGCGCACCACCCGCCAGCGGTGGGACGCCGCCTTGGCGGTCATGCACAGGCCCCCCAGCAGCGAGGGCACCACGTTGTCGGGGTGGCCTTCGATGTCGATCGCCAGCTCCAGCAATTTCTCGCGGCTCAGCGGTTCGCCGATCAGGGCGTTGGCTCCCATCAGGCCCGCCACGATGGCTGTGGCACTGCTGCCCAGGCCCCGTGCCGGCGGCACGGCCAGCCGCACCCGTGCCTCGATGGCGATGGGGTCTTCGCCTGCTTCTTTCCAGACCCGCTGTGCGGCGCGGTAGACGAGGTTGTCGGGGCCGCCGCGCAGGTGGGAGCCTTCGCTGCCCTCGATCACCAGTTCGAAGCGCTCGCCATCGCCCTCGATGCACCGCATCTCGAAGCGGTTATTGAGATCTAGGGCGGCGCCCAGGCAATCAAAGCCTGGGCCGAGGTTGGCTGTCGTGGCTGGAACATCCACCACAACCCCCTGGCCGATGCGGGGGCGGACCATACGGTCGGTTCTGCTGGGGCCAGTGTCCCACTCAGCCCATCAGGCTGCGGGCGCGGCAGGCGGCGCTGAACACGCCAGCCTCCGGATCGGTGAGGGCCATCACGGGCACTTGCTCCACCACGGGGCTGAGCCGCCCCTTGCGCCGCAGTGGCTCAAGGAAGGTGTTGGATTGGAGCTCTTGCAGCAGTTTCCCGGCGGTACCTCCCCCCACCCAAAGCCCACCGCTGCAGAGGGTCTGCAGGGCCAGATCGCCGGCGGTGCTGCCGTAGGCCCCCAGCCAGATGTCCATGGCACGTCGTGCCAGACCATCGCCTGCGGTGGCGGCCTCGGCGGTGGCGGCGGGGCGGTCGCTGGCATCCACAGTGGCGAGTGGATGGCCGGCGGCAGCCGGATCCGTGGCCAGCAGCCAGCGCATCACCTCCCCTAGCCCTGTGCCGCTCACCACCCGCTCGATCGACACCCGCTCCAAGCCCAGATCCGCTTTCAGCCAACACTTCAACTGCCATTCCGCTTCAGAGCGGGGGGCGAATTCCGCGTGGGAGGCCTCGCTGGCGATGGCTTTTAAGCCTTGGCTGGTGGGAATGCCGATCGCCACACCCAGTCCGGTGCCGGCACCGAGGATGGCCACCGGCGCCTCAGGATCCGGGTTTCCTGAACCGCTACCCAACAGTGTTTGTTGGTGATCCTGCAGATGGGGCAGGCCGTAGATCAGCACGGCGAAATCGTTCACCAGTTCCAGCTGCTGCAGCCCGCAGCTGGCGGCCAAAGCGGTTTCTTCCAGCTCCCAGGGCAGGTTGGTGAGCTTCACCCGGCCGCTGCGCACCGGGCCGGCCACGGCAAAGCAGGCATGGCTGGGCCGGCTCGAGCCGGGCTCAGCCGCCAGGTAGTGGTTCACCAGGGCGCTGAAGTCGGCCCAATCGGCTGACAGGAAGCGTTCGGCACGCTGCTGCTGCAGCCGTCCCGACTCCAGGCGGTAGGTGGCGAGCAGCGTTTTCGTGCCGCCGATGTCGCCGGCCAGAAGGGTGGTCATCAGCCCAGGGGCAGACCTGCACTTCGATCCTGATTGGCGCGGGCGGCCGCCGCCACTAGATCGCTGAGGGCCACGCTGCCGAGATCACCATCGCGGCGGCTCCGCAGGCTCACCTGGCCCGTTTCGGCTTCCTTGGCACCGATCACCCCGAGCACCGGGATTTTCATCTGCTCGCCGTTGCGAATCAGCTTGCCCAGGCGATCGCCGCTGTGGTCGACGCTGGCGCGGATGCCAGCACGCTTCAGCTCGGATGCCACGGTTTCGGCGTAGTCACGCACTTCATCGGTGACAGGCAGCAGGCGCACCTGTTCAGGCGCCAGCCAGAAGGGGTAATCACCGGCGTAGTTCTCGGTCATGATCCCGAAGAACCGCTCCAGCGAGCCGAAGATGGCGCGGTGGATCATGATCGGCCGCTGGCGAGAGCCATCGGCGGCCACGTATTCGAGATCAAACCGCTCCGGCAGGTTGAAATCGAGCTGGATGGTGGAGCACTGCCACATCCGGCCGATGGCGTCTTCGATCTTGAGGTCGATCTTGGGGCCGTAGAAGGCGCCGCCGCCTTCATCGATCTTGTAGGCCCAGCCCTTGCGATCCAGGGCCTCAATCAGGCCTTGGGTGGCGAGATCCCACACGGCGTCTTCGCCGATGGATTTCTCGGGGCGGGTGGAGAGGTTGATCTCGTAGTTGCGGAAATCGAAGGTGGAGAGGATCTGCTCGGTGAGATCCAGGATCGCCAGGATCTCGTCAGAGATTTGCTCCGGAAGGCAGAACACGTGGGCGTCGTCCTGGGTGAAGCCGCGGACGCGCATCAGGCCGTGCATCACGCCAGGCCGCTCATAGCGATACACGGTGCCCAGCTCAGCCCAGCGAATCGGCAGCTCGCGGTAGCTGCGCAGGGTGCTGGCGTAGGTGAGCACGTGGAACGGGCAGTTCATCGGCTTGAGCTGGTATTCCCGCTCATCCACCTGCATCGGACCAAACATGCTCTCGCTGTAGAAGTCGAGGTGGCCTGAGGTCTTCCAGAGGCTGATGTCCGCCACATGGGGCGTGTAGAGCAGCTCGTAGCCGGCGGCAAAGTGCAGTTCGCGCCAGAGGTTCTCGATCAGCAGGCGCATGCGGGCGCCGCGGGGGTGCCAGAACACCAGGCCTGCGCCGGCTTCGTCTTCGATCGAGAACAGGTCGAGATCGGTGCCGATGCGGCGGTGATCGCGGCGCTTGGCCTCTTCCTGGCGGCGCTTGTATTCAGCCAGCTGCTCCGGGGTTTCCCAGGCGGTGCCGTAGATCCGCTGCAACTGGGCGTTGTTCTCATCGCCGCGCCAGTAGGCCCCGGCCACGCTTTCCAGCTCAAAGGCCTTCGCGTTTAGTTCGCCAGTGCTGGCCACGTGGGGGCCGGCGCACAGGTCCCACCACTCCTCACCGAGGGTGTAGAGGGTGATGGGCTCGCTGATGCCCGCGAGGATTTCGAGCTTGTAGGGCTCGTTCTGGGCCTTGATCTTGGCCTCAGCCTCGGCGCGGCTCA
>JBEDHJ010000189.1:0-2528 GCA_041174205.1 Cyanobacteriota bacterium
GCGCTGCTGATGCAGGAGGTCCTTGCCTTGCGCGGCGATGCCGAGGGCAATCCCACGCCCGGTTGTGCCTGGACAGGTGACATCAATGGCATCTGGCAACTGCATCGCTTGGAGGCGTTTGCGGCGATCACGGCGGAGGTGCAGCGTCAGGCCTGGGGCTATCTCCAGCAGCTCGGTTTTCGCCCGGGGAGTGTGGCGCTGCATGTGCAACGGGCCTGGCCGGTGGTGAGTGAGGCGGGCCAGGTGGTGGGGCGCCATCACCATCCCAATGCGCACCTCAGCGCCGTGCTGTATCTCAACGGGGATGGCAGTGGCCGCAGCGGATGCCTGCGTCTGTTTCCGCGGCAGCAGTGCAATGAGTTGGTGCCGGGTTTGGCGGTGGGCCATGGCGGGCCGATCGATCATGGGGACGCTGTCGCCATGCGTTGGAACGCGCCGTGGCTGGATGTCGCGCCCCAGGCAGGCCTGCTGGTGTTGTTCCCGGCCAACACCGATCACGCGGTGACAGCCAATGAGGACGAAGACGACCTGCGTCTTTCACTGGCTTTTGATCTGGCCCTGACGGCCCCGCTCGCCGGCCCGGATGATCCGGCGCCGCCGGAGTATCTGGCCCCGCATCCGGCTCAGTGGAGCCAAGTTTCGGCGCCGGCCTAGCGCTGTCCCGCGATCCGGGACAATGAACGGCCACGTGCCCCAGCTGCCGCTGCGCCCCATGAGCGACACCTTCACCGTTGTCTGTGAGATCAACGGCACCAGCCACAGCTTCAGCTGCAGCGCCGATCAGACCGTGCTCGCCGCCGCCGAAGCGGCCGGCGTTGATCTGCCCAGCTCCTGTTGCTCGGGCGTGTGCACCACCTGCGCTGCGCGCCTTGAAACCGGAACGGTGCATCAGCCTGATGCCATGGGCGTGAAGGCAGAGCTGCAGGAGCAGGGCTATGCGCTGCTGTGTGTGGCCTTCCCCCGCAGTGATCTCAAGCTCAAGGCCGGCCAGGAAGATGCGCTCTACGAGGCGCAGTTCGGTCAGTATCAGAAGTGAGCAGCCTTTCGCTGCGCCCGTTGCTCCTGCAGCTGGAACGCCAGCCCGGTGGCCTGCGGGCTCAGATTGAGACGGCCGTTGCTCTCCACGGCCGACCGCTGCGTTGGGCGATCACGGCGGTCGAGCAACGGCCGCACCAGCCTGCGCTGCTGCAGATCGAAGCAGTGGTCGTGTGTGGCAGCGACTCGGATCGCGACCCCTCCTGATGGCCACGGCGACTCCCCTGGCCACGCTGTTGGTGGTCCCCACCGGCATTGGTTGCGCGGTTGGTGGTTATGCCGGTGATGCGTTGCCTGCGGCCAGGTTGCTGGCTGCGGCCAGCGGTTGTCTGATCACCCACCCCAATGTGATGAATGGTGCGGCTCTCTATTGGAGTGATCCGCGCATTCACTACGTGGAAGGCTCCAGCCTGGATCGCTTTGCGGCCGGTGAGGTGCTGCTGCGGCCGGTTCGGCAGCAACGGGTGGGTTTGTTGCTGGATGCCGGCATCGAGCCTGAGCTGCGTCACCGGCATTTGCAGGTGGCCGATGGTTGCCGCGCCACCCTCGGCCTCGACATCGGGCCGGTGGTCACAACCGATCGGCCATTGGAGGTCACCCTCAGCCTGGGTGCCAGTGGCGTGAGCTGGGGGCAGCTGGGGCAGCCGGAGGCCTTACTCCGCGCAGGCCGGCAGCTCAAGGCGGCTGGTGCTACGGCCATCGCTGTGGTGGCGCGGTTCCCTGATGACCCAGGCAGCGAAGCCCTCGCGGCCTACCGCCAGGGCAGCGGCGTGGATGCCCTAGCCGGAGCGGAGGCGGTGATCAGCCATCTGCTGAGTCGTGAGCTTGGGTTGCCCTGTGCCCACGCTCCGGCGCTGAGTCCGTTGCCGCTGGATCCGGATCTCGATCCCCGCGCTGCCGGCGAGGAGCTGGGGTTCACCTTCCTTCCCTGCGTGCTCGTGGGTCTGAGCCGTGCGCCTGATCTCGTCGCGTTGGCTGACAGCACTGCGATCAGCATTGAGGCTGTGGGTGCGGTGGTTGCTCCGGCGGGAGCCCTTGGGGGTGCTGCGGTGCTCGCCTGCGCCGAACGGGGGATTCCGGTGATCGCTGTTGATAACCCGTGTTTGCTGGATGTGTCGGCTGATGCGTTGGGGTTGGAGGTGTTGCCTGCTGCGAGCTACAGCGAGGCGGCCGGGCTGGTGCTGGCCCTGCGGGAAGGCATTGCCCCAGGGGCTCTGCGGCGTCCACTGCCGGCGCTGAAGGATCTGGCCTGATGGCGGGGTTTGGCGGCCAAGCGTTGCAATCCGATCAGCCTTGCCCGTGCGGTGGTGGCAGCGCGTCTGCCAGCTACGGCCAGTGCTGCCAGCCGCTGCACCGCCGGGAGCGTGGCGCAACCACGGCGGAGCAGCTGATGCGCTCGCGCTACAGCGCTTTTGCCTTGGCGGAGATCGATTACCTGCTGCGCACCCAGCCTTCTGAGCAGCCTCTGAAGGAGCGCCGCCGCTCCCTTGAAG
>JBEDHJ010000190.1:0-4690 GCA_041174205.1 Cyanobacteriota bacterium
GGCGGGAAGGCGGCCGAATTGCTCCTGGGCCGGCGCAAACACCCCCTCAACCTCAGCCAGGTGACCGTGATGGCCCTGGCGGGTCTGATGCTCGTGGCGGGGGGCAGCAGCCTGGTGGGGGCGAGCCCGCTGTTGGCGGCCTATGTGATGGGCCTTGTGCTCGGCAATAGCGAGGAAGTGGATCAGGCCCAGCTGGAAGCCAGCCAGGCCGGCTTCGCCAAGCTGGCTGAGCTGATGTTGTTTCTCTGCCTCGGCCTGGTGGTGCAACCCACCGATGTGGTGGAACTCCTCCCCACAGCCCTGTTTTTGCTGGTGATTCTGTTGTTGGTGCGCTGGCTGGTGGTGACGCTGTTGCTATTGCGCTCAGGCTTCAGCCGTGCCGATTGCCGCTTCACGGCCCTGGCGGGTTTGCGCGGAGCGGTGCCGGTGGCCATTGCGCTGCAGGCAGCGGCCTCGGATGTGCGCTGGGGTGATGCGATGCCCGCCTTTGCCCTGGCTGTGGTGTTGCTGGGATTGGTGTTGCAGGGGGCGTTGCTCTCACCGGTGGCGCGGCGCCTGGGCCTGGTGGGCAGCGCCCATCCCTAGCGTTGGCGGGTGAGCTGGAGCTGAGCGCGTGCGGATTCTGCTGGTGGGTTGCAGTGGCTTTGTCGGCCGTGCCCTGGTGCCCCTGTTGCTGGAGGCAGGCCACAGCGCTGTCCTGGTGAGCCGCTCCAGACAGCCTCTGCCGGCGTTGCAGCATCCCCAACTTCAGCGTCTCCAGGCCGATCCCTCCAACCCCGCCAGTTGGCAGCAGCCCGCTCTCCAGCAGGCCCTGGCCGCTGCGGACGCCGTGGTGAACCTGGCCGGTGAACCGATCGCCGAGAAGCGCTGGACGCCGCAACACCTGCAGCTGCTCCACAGCAGCCGCGTCGACACCACCCGCGCCCTGGTGGCGGCCATGGCGGCCCTGCCGGAGGGGCAGCGCCCGGGCGTGCTGATCAACGGATCAGCCATCGGCTACTACGGCACCAGCGGCAGTCAGGAGTTTTCCGAAACCAGTCCCGCCGGCTCCGATGTGCTCGGCCGGTTGTGTGTGGCCTGGGAGCAGGAAGCCCGCGCGGCCGAGCCCCTCTGCCGCGTGGTGATCCTGCGCATTGGCATCGTGCTCGGTGCCGATGGCGGCGCCCTCGGCAAGATGCTGCCGGTGTTCCGCCTGGGCTTCGGTGGGCCCATTGGCGATGGTCAGCAGTGGATGAGCTGGATCGCGCGCCCGGATCTGTGCCAGCTGATCGCCACGGCCCTGGTGGATGGCGCTTACAGCGGCGTCTACAACGCTGTGGCTCCGCAGCCCTGCAGCATGGCGAGCTTCGCGGCAGCCCTGGGGCGTTGCCTGGGTCGCCCCAGCCTGTTGCCGGTGCCAGGCCCTTTGCTGCAGCTGCTGCTCGGAGATGGCGCCAAGGTGGTGCTTGAAGGCCAGAAGGTGTTGCCCAAGCGCTTGCAGGAGCAGGGGTTCTCCTTCGCCTATGGCGATCTCAGCGCTGCACTCGCCGCTGCCACCAGTTGAGGGCCCAGCCCAAGATGCCGCTGAGAATGGCGGCGCCCATCAGCAGGCCGATGGCCGGGGTAAACAACGGTTCCCAGAGCCGCTGAAACCAATCCAGAGGCGTTTCGATGCCGCGGCTGTGACACAACACCGCCACGCCGAACCAGATCGCACCGGCGATCACCACGAACACATCCACCACCAGCAGGGTGTCGATCCAGCCCTTGAGGCGCTGGCCGAGGGTGGCGGTGCTGCCGGCGGGTTCAGCCATCCAGGCGGGTGTTCAGATCGGCGGCCATCCTGGCGGCACCACCGCCGCTGCCGATGCGCTCCTGGCCCAGCTGTTGCAGCTGCTGCCGCCAGCCGGGCTCCCGCAGCAGCCGCTCCAGCAACGCCTCCAGCAGCTCGGCTGTGCCATTGAGCTGTTGCGCACTGCCCGGCTGGCCTTCGGCGCAGAACAGCCCTGGACCCAGCAGGCGCCGTTGGGCCTCCGCGAACAGAGGGGTGAACTGTGGCCCGTCGCCCACCAGCTGCAACACCGGTTTGCCCAGACCCACGCATTGCTCGGCCGCGGTGCCGGTCATGGAGAGCAGCAGATCGCACTGCTGCACCACCGCTGCAAACTGCCCCCACTCCAGTTGCAGGTTGAGGGGGCCACGTTGCAGGCAGCAGCGATCGTCGCTCTCCAGTTGCAGTTTCCAGCCCAACCGGCTGGCCAGTGGCGCCACCTCCTGGGGCGTCAGCTTGCCCACCAGTGCGGCATGGAGTCCGAGCCGCTCAGCCGGCCGCAGGGCTTCCGGCAGGCGCTCCAACACCCGCAGCATCAGTTCGAGGTTGTGCAGGGCTTCGGGCAGTCGGCTGCCTGGCAGCAGACCGAGCCGTTGCAGCGGCTGGTCAGCCAGGGGGGCGCTGGGCGTCAGGGCGCCATCGAAGAACGGATTGCCCAGGAAGTGCACCGGCCGTTGCAGCTGGCCGGTGAGATCGGCGGCCGTGAGCGCGTCGCGGCTGTAGATCACACGAATCCGGCGGCTGCGCAGGCAGGGGCCGCAGGGCCAGGGCAGCCGCAGGCGGCCTTCGTAGTGACTGGAGTAGGCCACCAGGTAGACGGCCTGAGGGCGCCGGCTCAGCCAGGCGGCCAACACTGGGATCACATCACCCACCACCACGATCAGCTGGTAGCGGCGGGCGATCCGCAGCAGTAGCAACAGACGCCCGAGCAGATACAGGATCTGCCCTTGCACCACCTCGGTGATGCGGCCCAGCAGGCTCGTGTAGCCCAGGCCGCCAGTGCTGTATTCGCGGGTGCGGCCGCGCAAGCGGATCCCGGCCTGGCTGTAGGCACGGCCATGACCCACCAGGGGAAGGGCTTCCACGGCCAGGCCCCGCTGTTGCAGGGCCTGGCCGATCAGAGCGCCACTGAGGTCTTCGCCATGGCCATTGCTCAGCAGCAGGATCGGCCGGGCATCACCGCCGGGGTTCAACCCTTCAGCCAAGCCTGCACCTTCTGAAGCGCCTGCCAATCGGGGCGGCGGGCCAGGCCATCAGCGATCGAGCCATCCAGCTCCTCCGCCAGTTCAGGGGCCATCACGCGCACCCGCTGCACCCATTCGATGTGCTCGCGCACGCCCTTGGCGTTGGTTTCCAGCATCGCCAGGCTGAGGTTGATGCGGGCCTGGGGGTCCTGGGGATTGAGCTTCACGGCGTTGCGGGCCGAGCGCAGGGCCGCCTGGGGCTGGTTGTCGAGCAGCTGCAGCCAGGCCAGGCAGGTCCAGCCGGCGGACAGGCGCGGCTCCTGCTGGGTGATCGTGATGAAGCTGTCGATCACCTCAGGCAGCGGTGCGCCGTCCTGATAGCTCTGCAGGGCCTGCTCAAACAGCGAGGGGGCTTCGGCAACGGCGTCGGTCATGGGGCTGGCAGCAGGCCTAGTCGTGCCCTCAGATTCGCACCCGGGCGGCCACGGCTGCAGCGAGTTCGCTCAAATCCCGCAAGGCGATGGGGAGGGCCGCATGCACCCGGCTCGGATCGATGGCTTCGTAGTCGTGAACGAGGCGGTTGCGCAGTCCGGCGGCAGGAATCAGCCGTTGGGCTAGCTCAACAGGGATCAGTTGGTGTTGGCCGGCCAGCTGGAACGTTTCGGCGTAGGTCTGCGGCTTGCTGTTGAACTCCTGCACCAGCAAGTGCTCCAACAGATCGCTTGCGGCTTCCACGCAGAGGTGCAGCAGCCGTTCCACCAGCAGTTGCTGGCGGCGATCCTGGAGGTAGCTGGCCAGAGGCGTGCTGTGTTCCTCACGCAGGAGCGTGAGCAGCTCCTGCAGATGGTCCAGTTTGCGCTCGACAACCGCGCGCTCGAGAGGGCTCATGGTTTGAGCAACTCCCGTTCGCGAATGAGCTTCTCGTCGCGCCGGCACCAGTCCGCCCATTGGCGGATGGCCCGGGAGCAGAAGTTGAGGTGGAGCCCAGGGCGACGCTCAAACAGCAATTGACCCTCCTCCGCGACTACCCGCTGAAGCAGGTAGCTGCTGTGATCGATATCCACCAGATCGATCCTGTCGCTGGAGCAGCCCACCAGCGGCGCGATCAGCGCATCCAGCTCAAACAGTCTCAGCGGTTGATCGGGGTTCTGGTGAAAGCTGATCCCGATATCCCAATCACTGGAGGGGGCGTGCGTTCCTTTCGCTCGCGAGCCGAACAGCAGGATCAGATCCACATCTGCCGGAACCGCATCAGCAGGGATCCTCGGAAGATGGGCGGGCTGGTCGCTCGGGAGCGTCATCAATCACACCGCGAAGGAGCTGCCGCAGCCGCAGGTTTGGGTGGCGTTGGGGTTGGTGAAGTTGAAGCCGCCGCCAATCAAGGCGCTGGAGAAGTCCAGCTGCATCCCATAGATGTAGAGGAGGCTTTTGGGGTCGCTCACCACCGTGAAGCTGGGGGCGCCGGCGGGCTCGTAGAGGTATTGCTCGTCGTCGGCCTGGATCTCGGCGGCATCGATGAAATCCATCGTGTAGCTCATGCCGCTGCAGCCGCCGGAGCGCACGCCCACCCGCAACACCTTGCCGTCGCCCTGGGCCGGCAGCAGCGTGGCCAGCTGCTTCATGGCGCTTTCGGTGATCAGGATGCCCTTGCCGTCGCGGCCGGTGTGGGTGGCCTGGGGGGCGGGTGCTGTGGTGG
>JBEDHJ010000191.1:0-13059 GCA_041174205.1 Cyanobacteriota bacterium
ATCCGAGGCTGAAGCGTGGAGTTCTGGCGGCAGTACAGCACCACGACGCAGCAGCTTCCACTGCCCGCTCGCTTCCCAGGCGATCACCGTGCTGCCCAGACCCGAAGGCATCGGCCAGGGCCATGGGCCGAGCTGGGCAACCTGAGGAAACTGCGCCGCCGCTTCTTGAGCATTCAGGCAGGCCGGCTCGCCCGAGCGGTTGGCGCTGGTGGTGGCCAGGGGTCCCGTGAGACGGAGCAGCTCCAGGGCCCGTTCGCACTTCGGCACCCGTAGCCCCAAACTGCCGCCGCCGGGATTCAGCTGCTCCAGCAGCTCGCTGTTGGCCGGCAGCACCAAGGTGAGCGCCCCGGGCCAGTGTTGCTCGGCCAGGGCTTGCCAGGCGGGTTCGATGGGCAGCCCCAGTGCACTGAGCAGTGGTTCAGCGCTTGCCGCCATCAGGATCACGGGCTTCTCGCGGGGCCTTGCTTTGAGTTCCCAGAGCCGTGCGGCCGCCTCTGGCTTGGTGGCTAACGCGGGCAGCGTGTCGGTGGGGAAGAGGGCTGCTTCCCCTTGGATCAACCTGCCGGCGAGCTCAGTGGCGCTGCAGATCAGGGTCATGGCTGGCTCGTTTTGCGGGCGCTGGCGAAGCGCTGCACGCCTTCGAGGTCCGGATGGGCCTGCTGCTGCTCCAGCCCTGCTTCCTCAAGCAGCGCCACCACGGCACCACTCTGATCGTGGTGATGCTCCAGCAGCAGATAGCCGCCCGGTGCTAGGGCTTCCGCGGCTTGGGAGGCAATGGCGCGAATGGCAGCCAAGCCGTCATCGCCACCATCGAGGGCTAGAGCCGGCTCATGGTTGCGCACCTGCGGCTCGAGCTCTTGCCACACGGCTGTGGGGATATAGGGCGGGTTGCTCACCACCAGCTGGAGGCTGCCGAACCAGGGCTTCAAGGGCTCCCACCAATCGCCTTGCAACAGCCCAACCCGCTCCCGTTGGCCGTAACGGTTCAGATTGGCTGCAGCTTGCTCCAAGGCCTCACTGGAGCAATCCACGGCCCAGCCTTGGCTGTGGGGCCAGGCTCGCGCCAGGGCCAGGGCCAGGCAGCCTGAGCCCGTGCCGAGATCGGCCCATCGCAGCGGGCGTTCTGAAGCGGCGCTGCCCAGGAGCTCGATCGCTAGTTCCAGCATCAATTCCGTTTCCTGCCGCGGGATCAGGGCGCCAGGTCGCACCTCCAGCTCCAGATCACGCCACGGGCAGCGCCCCACCAGATACTGCAGCGGTTCATGGCTGCTTAGATGCCGCTGCCAGAGCTCAGCCAGCCGCGCCAGTGGTTGGCTCAGTGGCACGCTGCGCTGTGGATGGAGCCGCAACTGCTGCAGCGTTTGCCAGCCCACGCCGCCTTCCAGATCCAGCAACCAATCGAGCTGGCTGGGTTGCCCACCAGCCTTGAGCTGATCGCGCCGCCACTGCAGCAGCTCGGCGGCGGCAACGGTGCAGGTCATGGCTGAAGCCTAGGAAGCCATGGCCTCAGCAGGGCCTCCACCACAGGCCTGGTTCGCTGCGGAGTAAGCCTGCCAGCTCTAGCCGCAGCAAGCGTTCGCTCAGAGCGGCTGGGCTCTGGCGCAATCGCTCGCACAACTGATCGAGGGATGCTCCGGCTCCCAGCGCTGCCAGCAGAGCCGCCTCGCGATTGAGCAAGGGGCCCTCGGCTCCGTGGTCTGCGTTGGCCCTGGCGCCACGCAGTGGGCCTGGGCCGAGGTTGTTGATGAGATCCCTTGGGTCGAGCAGGGGCGTGGCCCCTTGGCCCAGCCAGCGATTGCTGCCGGCAGCACTCACCCGGCCAGCATCGGCAGGCACCACCCACAGCGGCATGCCCAGCTCCCAGGCCAGGTTGGCTGAATGGAGAGCGCCGCTGGCCTGTGGGCATTCCACCAGCACCACCGCGCGAGCCAGGGCCACCTGCAGGCGGTTGCGCAGGGCGAAATGACCGGCCCGTCCGGGAGTTCCCGAGGGCAATTCGCTCACGAGCAAGCCCTGCGTCGCCACCGAAGCCTGCAGGGCGCGGTGGTGGCGGGGATAGACCCGCTCCAGCGGCGTGCCCAGCACCCCGACTGGCTGGCCTCCGGCCTCGAGGCAGCCCTGGTGGGCTTCAGCATCAATGCCTTCAGCCAAGCCACTCACCACAGGCCAGCCGGCTTCTGCCAGGGCCCGGCCAATGGTGCGGGCCATGGTGGCTCCGTGCCGTGATGGCCGCCGAGTGCCCACCACGGCCACGGCTGCCTGGGCCCGCAGGCGCGGCCAGAGCGCTCCTTGCCCCTGCCAGAACAGCCTCAGCGGTGGTCGCTCCAGCGCCAGCAAAGCGGGGGGATAGGCCCTGTCTCCGGCGATGAGGCATCCAGGCAGGGCCCACTGCTGGCGTTGTTGCTGGCTGGGGGGCTCACTGATGGGGTGTGGCCCCTGGCTGTCGCGGTAGGCGGTGAGCAGGTGCTGTTCCCGCTGGTTGAGCTGGGTGCTGCCGCTCAAGGCATGGCTGAGCTCCTCGGCTGTTGCCTGCCAGGCCAGCTCAAGACTGCCAAACATCCCCTCCAGGCGCCGTAGCCGCTGCCAGCCGATGCCTGGACACGCAGCCCACACCAGCCGCCAAAGCCGTGTTCGCTCTTGTGCCGGGTCATGCCCATGCGGTTGGGACATTTCGGCATGGCTGGCGGCTGACAGCCGGCTCTCGCCGCTGCGCCCCCGCGCAGCACCCATCGGCCTAAGGACGGGCGCCGCGAATGGCACATGCACAAGCTCGCCCACAGCCCACCTCCACTAGTTCGCCTGTACTATAGCGAGAGGTCTGGGTCTCAGGCTGCGCCCTGTTGCAGTCGCTCCAGGGCGGCGCTCAGCTCGGCGGGCAGGCGCCGCAGCAGGCGCCGCTGATCCGGGCCGGCTGATAGATCCACCAGCACCAGCTCCACCCGGGCTTCTGCGGCCACGCTGCCATCGGCTTTCTCGAAGCGGCTCAGCCAAGGCAGCTTCACGCCCTGGCGCGGCAGCACCCAGCTGTTCACGCTCACCCAGTCGCCGTGGAGCAGGGCTTGGCGGTAATCGATGGCGAGGTGCACCACGGGCAGTTCCAGCCCCTGGGCTGAGAGTGCTGCGTAGGCCAGCCCAGCGGCGTCAAGCGCTTCCACCCGCGCTTCCTCCAGCCAGCTCAGATAGGCGCCATGCCACATCACTCCGGCATGGTCGGTGTGTTGCGGCAGCACGCGCCGCTGCAGGCGCCACGGCCTGGCCTGTTGATGCTCCGTCACGGTGTGCCTTGCGGTTGGTCCGCGGTTGCGGATCAGCCATAGGCTGCCCCAGCGCGTTGCTACGGCTGTGTTCCGCAACCTTCTGATCGCCGATTCCGGCAAGGGCCACGTTGAGGAGATGGTGCGCATGCTGCGCGACATCCCCGCCGTGAGGCAGGCCCGGCTCAACCTGCTGCACGTGGTGGCAGAGCAGGCGGGCGAGAACTACTCCGAGCACTCACAGAAAGCGGCTGGGATCGTGGCAGAGGCTGTGCAGCGCCTGGGCCTCAACCCCGCTGAGGTGAACACGATCATCCGCCAGGGCGACACCAAGCAAACCGTGCTGAAGGTGGCCGATGAGCTTGATGCCGATCTGATCGTGATGGGCTCCCGCGGCCTCGGGCGCTTGCAGTCCATCCTCAGCAACAGCGCCAGCCAATACGTTTTTCAGCTCTCCACGCGGCCGATGTTGCTGGTGCGCGACGACCTCTACGTGCGCCACATCAACCGGGTGATGGTGGCTGTCGATGGCACCGGCGTTGGCGATGACGCCCTCAAGCTCGCCTGCGAGATGGTGCGTGACATCCCCGGCGGCAGCCTCACGGGTATTCACATCAGCCGCCAGGACATCACCCCCTCCCGCGGCGGCAAATCACCGGCCGATGAGGTGCTCGACAAGGCCGTGCAACGTGCCCGTGGCTTCGGCGTGGAGATGAAGGCGATTCATCGCACAGGCGACATCGGCCGGGGTGTGTGCCAGGTGGCAGAAGAGGAGAAGGCCGATCTGCTGGTGATCGCCTCCCAGGACCGCCGCCCCCTAGTGGCGCGCGGCCTGGTGGATATCGATCGTCTGCTCGGCTCCTCGGTGAGTGATTACATCCGCGTGCATGCTCCGGCGCCGGTGCTGCTGGTCCGCGAACCGGAAGGCCGGGGCTGAGCGTTGGCGAGATGGGCTGCCTCTCTGAGGGGCAGCCATCAAAAAACCCCGGAAGTGCTCAGCGCTTCCGGGGGCTTTAGGGCTGTCGCTGGGTCAGCCCGGGATCGAAGCAGAGCCTCAGCCCTGACGGCTGCTGGTCTGGATGTAGAGCACCAACAGGAACACCGTTGGAACCAGCACGAACATCAGACTGGCGACGAAGCCGAGATCGTTGGTTTCCATTGCAAGAGCCTTCAGCGCGATGACGGTATCACCGCCATCAGGCGCAGATCAGGGCTCTTCATCGCTCGTAGCGGTTTGCGTCGCGGCCGGGTTGTCGCTCTGTTCTTCCTCCTCCTCGCTGCTCTCCTGCACCGGCCAGGCGGTGGGTCCGGCGGGAAGGGGTTCCGCCTTGGCGCTAGCGATCTTTTGGTCGGCATCCCCCAGGCCTGTCTGGGGTTTGGTGAGCACCAGCACGGATTGATTCACCAGGGTTTGGCAGGCCAGTCGCCAGGTTTGAGGGCGGCGCCGCAGCTTCTGATCTTCCACGCCGGTGCGGTTGCTCAGGCTGCCTGGGCTGCTTTCGCCCACCACATCCACAAAACAGGTGATGCATTGGCCGCAGCCGCCGCAGTTGCCCAGCTGGCCCTTCAGGCCATAGAGCGCGATGCCCTCGCGCAGGGCCACCTCCCGCAGGTTTTCCCCCGGGTAGCACTCCACGTCGCGACCCTCGCGCACAAACCGAATCACGGGCATGGGATCACCTGCTGAGTTGCCCCATTCTGAGGCGGAGGGTTGCGTTTTGTAACCGCCGCTACGACGGAAGCGGCCCCAGGCCTGGCCTGGCCCCATCACGGCACGTTTCAGCTGTGTGGCGATCGAATCGGTGGGCCTGCTGAACCCCTTACCATCGCCAGCACGGATCAAGTGTCCGCTGGTTTCGGCTGGCTGTACCTGATCGTGTTGCCAACCGCACTCCGGATCTCCGGCGCGGGCGGCTGATTGTTTCCCCGGACCTAACCCCCATGGGATTGCCCTGGTATCGGGTGCACACGGTCGTGATCAACGACCCGGGCCGACTCCTGGCCGTGCACCTCATGCACACCGCTCTGGTTGCCGGCTGGGCCGGCTCCATGGCGCTTTACGAGCTGGCCATCTTCGATCCCTCCGACCCGGTGCTCAACCCGATGTGGCGCCAGGGCATGTTCGTGATGCCGTTCATGGCCCGTCTGGGCGTGACCGGCAGCTGGGGCGGCTGGAGCATCACCGGTGAAACCGGTGTGGACCCCGGCTTCTGGAGCTTCGAAGGTGTGGCAGCAGCCCACATCATTCTCAGCGGCCTGCTCTTCCTGGCCGCCATCTGGCACTGGACCTACTGGGATCTGGAGATCTGGCAGGACCCTCGCACCGGCGAGCCTGCCCTCGACCTCCCCAAGATCTTCGGGATCCACCTGCTGCTGGCTGGCCTCGGCTGCTTCGGCTTCGGCGCGTTCCACCTCACCGGCGTCTTCGGCCCCGGCATGTGGGTGTCCGATCCCTATGGGGTCACCGGTCACCTAGAGGCTGTACAGCCGTCTTGGGGCCCTGAAGGCTTCAACCCCTTCAACCCCGGCGGCATCGTTGCCCACCACATCGCTGCAGGCATCGTCGGCATCATTGCCGGCATCTTCCACATCACCACCCGTCCGCCCGAGCGCCTCTACAAGGCGCTGCGCATGGGCAACATCGAAACGGTGCTCTCCAGCGCCATCGCTGCTGTGTTCTTCGCCGCCTTTGTGGTGGCCGGAACCATGTGGTACGGCGCAGCGGCCACCCCGGTTGAGCTGTTTGGCCCCACCCGCTACCAGTGGGACCAGGGCTACTTCAAGACCGAGATCAACCGCCGCGTGCAGACCGCACTCGACAACGGCGCCACCAAGGAACAGGCCTACGCCTCGATTCCTGAGAAGCTGGCCTTCTACGACTACGTGGGCAACAGTCCTGCCAAGGGCGGTCTGTTCCGTGTGGGTCCGATGGTGAACGGTGATGGCCTGCCCACTGGCTGGCTCGGTCACATCTCCTTCACCGATAAGGATGGCCGCGATCTGCAGGTGCGCCGCCTGCCCAACTTCTTCGAGAACTTCCCTGTGGTTCTGGAAGACAGCCAGGGCATCGTCCGCGCTGACATTCCTTTCCGCCGCGCTGAAGCGAAGTACTCCTTCGAGCAGACCGGCGTGACGGCCACCGTCTACGGCGGTGCGCTCAACGGTCAGACCTTCACCGATCCTGCAGACGTGAAGCGCCTGGCTCGCAAGGCCCAGCTGGGTGAAGCGTTCGAATTCGATCGCGAGACCTACCACTCCGACGGCACCTTCCGCAGCTCACCCCGCGGCTGGTTCACCTTCGGCCACGCTTGCTTCGCTCTCCTCTTCTTCTTCGGCCACATCTGGCACGGTGCTCGCACCCTCTACCGCGATGTGTTCGCCGGTATCGATCCGGATCTGGGCGAGCAGGTTGAGTTCGGTCTGTTCCAGAAATTGGGCGACCGTTCCACCCGTCGTCTGCCGGAGGGCTACGTGCCCCCCGCCGGCACCACCCTCAGCTGACCGCCAGGAGTTCCCTCATGGAAAGCTTTGCCTACATCCTGATCCTGGCCCTGGCCATCTCCACGCTCTTCTTCGCCATCGCCTTCCGCGATCCCCCGAAGATCGGCAAGTGATTGCTCCCCCAGGAGCGAAAAGCCCCCGCAATCGCGGGGGCTTTTTTGTTGGGCTGGATCGGTCTCGATGGCTCAGTCTCACGGCCAGATCAGGCCTGATTCGCATCACAATGCGAGACCCCTGATGGGGCCTCCCTTCTCAATCGGCCTGAAGCTGTCTACACTTGTTTCACATTTCCGGCGGAATTCCGGGCCATGCAGTGCCCCTCGTGCCAGCACACTGACAGTCGCGTGCTTGAGTCGCGCTCCGCGGATTCCGGTCGCAGTGTGCGCCGTCGCCGTGAATGTCTGCATTGTGAATTTCGTTTCACCACTTACGAACGGGTGGAAACGGTGCCGATCACGGTGGTGAAGCGCACCGGCGCCAGAGAAGCCTTCAACCGCGGCAAATTGCTGCATGGTCTGCTGCGCGCGTGCGAAAAAACAGGTCTGGAGCCCAGCCGACTGGAACTGGTGGTTGATGAACTCGAGCTTCAGCTGCAGGGCCGCAGTGGCCGTGAGGTGAGCAGCAGCGAAATTGGCGAAATGGTGCTGCAGCAGCTCGCCGGGATGAGCGATGTGGCCTATGTGCGCTTTGCGTCGGTCTATCGCCAGTTCCAGAGCGTTAGCGATTTTGTGGCCACGCTGGAGGGCCTGAATCGCCACGGCCATGGCCAGCGGCTGGCGGTGGTGGGCTGAGGGAGCCTCAAAGGCGCTTTGTATAGTGAGAGATTCCTCTGCGTTCGCTGGCGGGCGGCGACAGGGGGCCTCTCGTACTGCCCAAGGCAGGCCGCCGACTCTCCATGACCGTGACCCCTTCCGATCTCAGCGTGAGCGAGCAGGAGCTCGCCGCTGACCAGGATTTTGCTGCTGAAGTCGCTGCCGATCTCGATCTCGGCATCCCGGAAGAGGTGCCCAGCGCCGACGATTCGGCCAGCCGCGCCGTGGTGCGCGACTTCGACGCCGTGGGCTTCACCCTGGATGAGTTCGCGTCGCTGCTGAGCAAGTACGACTACAACTTCAAGCCTGGCGACGTGGTGAAGGGCACCGTGTTCGCCATCGAGCCCAAGGGCGCGATGATCGACATCGGCGCCAAAACCGCCGCCTTCATGCCCATGCAGGAGGTGTCGATCAACCGGGTGGAGGGCATCGCCGACGTGCTCGAGCCCGGTGAAGAGCGTGAGTTCTTCATCCTCAGCGAGGAGAACGAGGACGGCCAGCTCACCCTCTCGATCCGCCGCATCGAATACCAGCGCGCCTGGGAGCGCGTGCGTCAGCTGCAGAAGGAAGACGCCACCATTTACAGCGAAGTGTTCGCCACCAACCGCGGTGGTGCGCTGGTGCGCGTGGAAGGCCTGCGCGGCTTCATCCCCGGCAGCCACATCAGCACCCGCAAGCCCAAGGAAGAGCTGGTGGCCGACTTCCTTCCCCTCAAGTTCCTGGAGGTGGACGAAGAGCGCAACCGTCTGGTGCTCAGCCATCGCCGCGCCCTGGTGGAGCGCAAGATGAATCGCCTCGAGGTGGGCGAAGTGGTTATCGGTACCGTCCGCGGCATCAAGCCTTATGGCGCCTTCATCGACATCGGCGGTGTGAGCGGCCTGCTGCACATTTCTGAGATCAGCCACGAGCACATCGAGACACCGCACACGGTGCTCAACGTGAACGATCAGATGAAGGTGATGATCATCGACCTCGACGCCGAGCGCGGTCGGATCTCCCTCTCCACCAAGGCCCTCGAGCCCGAACCCGGCGACATGCTCACCGACCCCCAGAAGGTGTTCGAGAAGGCCGAGGAAATGGCCGCCCGCTACAAGCAGATGCTGCTGGAGCAGGCCGAGGACAACGAGCCCATGGGCGTCACCCTCGACTGAGCAAGCGATGGCGTGCCTGCACCTGCGTGGCACGGGGCTCGGCGAGATCGATGCGGTGCTGTTCGACAAGGACGGCACCCTCAGCATCAGCGAGCCTCAGCTCCTCACCCTGGCTTCGGCCAGGGTTTTTCTATGCCTGGAGCAAGCAGCTCCGGCCCTGCCCGCTGGCGTTCTGCCTGACCTGCAGCAGCTGCTGGAGCGGGCCTACGGCCTTGGCTCTGCGGCGATCTGCCCGGCAGGCATCACGGCGGTGGCGAGCCGCGATCACAACCTGATCGCCACGGCCACGGCTTTGGTGCAGGTGGGCATGGGCTGGCCTGAGGCGCTCGCCCTGAGCGAGCGGGTGTTTGCCCAGGCCGATCAGCAGGATGCGCGCCGCAGCCAGGAAACAGGCGGCCACACCAGCACCACCACCGAGGGGTTGCGTCCCTGGCTGGAGCAGTTGCAGGCGGCTGGTGTGTTGTGCGCTGTGATCAGCAACGACGACATGGCGGGCATCGAGCATTTCCTGGCCAGCCATGGTTTGGAGTCGTTTTTTGCTGGCCTGTGGAGCGCGGAACATCGCCCCCGCAAGCCGGACCCTGCTGCGGTGCATGGCTTGTGCGCGCAGCTGGGGGTGGTGGCCTCCCGCTGCGCTCTGATCGGTGACGCCAACAGCGATCTGCGCATGGCCCTGGCGGCGGGCATTCCCCATCAGCTCGCCTTGGGCTACACCGCCGCCTGGAGCAGCCCGCCCCCGCTGGCGGAGCCCCATCCGCTGATTCATCACTGGAGGGAGCTCAGCCTGACCGGCTTCTAGGGTGGTGAGCTATTTGCCATCCCGCTGAGCGAATGAGCAGCACCGCCGGGGCGCCATCGCGCTACGTCTTCACCTCGGAATCGGTGACCGAAGGTCACCCCGACAAGATCTGTGATCAGGTGAGCGATGCAGTGCTCGATGCGCTGCTGGCCCAGGATCCTGCTTCGCGGGTGGCCTGTGAAACCGTGGTGAACACCGGCCTCTGCCTGATCACCGGCGAGGTGACCACCACGGCCCGGGTTGACTTCAACACCCTGGTGCGGGGTGTGATCCAGAAGATCGGCTACAGCGGCGCCCGCGCCGGTGGATTTGATGCCAACAGCTGCGCGGTGCTGGTGGCCCTTGATCAGCAGTCGCCCGACATCGCTCAGGGTGTGGATGAGGCCGATGACCACGCCGGTGACCCCCTCGATCTGGTGGGCGCTGGCGACCAGGGCATCATGTTTGGCTACGCCTGCGATGAAACGCCGGAGCTGATGCCGCTGCCCATCAGCTTGGCTCACCGACTGGCCCGGCGATTGGCGGAAGTGCGCCACAACGGCACCCTGGGCTACCTGCTGCCTGACGGCAAAACCCAGGTGAGCGTGGTGTACGAGAACGATCAGCCCGTGGCGATCGACACCATCTTGATCTCCACCCAGCACACCGCTGAGATCGACGGGGTGTCGGAAGAGAAGGCGATGCGCGAGCGCATTGCCGCCGATCTCTGGAGCCATGTAGTGGAGCCCGCCACCGCCGATCTCAGCCTGAAGCCTTCCAAGGACACCACCCGCTTCCTGGTGAATCCCACCGGCAAATTCGTGGTGGGCGGCCCCCAGGGCGATGCCGGCCTCACCGGCCGCAAGATCATCGTGGACACCTATGGCGGCTATGCCCGCCATGGCGGCGGCGCCTTCTCCGGCAAAGACCCCACCAAGGTGGACCGTTCCGCCGCCTACGCCGCCCGCTATGTGGCCAAGGCCCTGGTGGCTGCTGGCCTGGCCCGCAAGGCCGAGGTGCAGCTCAGCTATGCCATTGGTGTGGCCAAGCCCGTGAGCATCCTGGTGGAGAGCTTCGGCACCGGCGTGATCAGCAACGCCGATCTCACCGCCCTGGTGCAGGAGCACTTCGATCTGCGCCCCGGCGCGATCATCGAAACCTTCGGCCTGCGGGAGCTGCCTCAGCAGCGCGGCGGCCGCTTCTATCAAGACGTGGCGGCCTACGGCCACTTCGGCCGCAGCGACCTCAATCTCCCCTGGGAGAACGTGGAGTCGATGGCCTCCACCTTGAAGCAGGCCACCGCCAGCCGCGTTGCCGCCTGAACCGCTCGGCCTGGGTGTTGATCTGGGCAGCAGCGGCCTGCGGCTCGCCCTGATCAACCGGGCCGGAGCCCTGCAGGCCGAGGTCAGCTCCGACTACCCGGCACCCTTTAACGATCCCGACGGTTGGCGCCAAGGCCTGATGGCCCTTTGCGCCCAACTTCCCGAGGCTCTTCGCAGGACTGTGGCGGCCGTGGCCATCGATGGCACCTCAGGCACGCTGCTGCTCTGCCGCCCGGACGGCAGCCTGGCTCCTGGTGATCTGGGGCTGGCGCTTCCGTATCACCAGGCTTGCCCGGAGCACGGGGCTGAGGCCTCGGCGTTGGTGGGGCCTGCGGCGGCTGATGCGCCGGCGGCCAGCGCCAGCGGCAGTCTGGCCCGAGCCCTGCACCTTCTTGATCGCAGCGCACCCTTGCAGAACGGCCCCTGGCTGCTGCGCCACCAGGCCGATTGGCTGATGGGCTGGCTTCTGGGGGACTGGCGTTGGGGCGAGGAGGGAAACAACCTTCGCCTGGGCTGGGATCTGCAGCGTCAGGACTGGCTGGGCAGCATCGGACGGCAGCCCTGGAGCCACGCCCTGCCTCGCATCTGCGCCTCCGGATCGGAGCGGGGGGCGCTTGGGGCGGAAGCGGCGCAGGCCCTGGGCTTGCCCGCCAGCTGCCGGGTGGTGGCGGGCAGCACCGATGCCAGCGCGGCCGTGCTTGCCGCCGATCCCCAGCCCGGCGATGGCATCACCGTGCTTGGCACCACGCTGGTGCTCAAGCAATTCAGCCCGATCCCGCTGCAGGGCCCTGGGATCAGCTGCCAGCGGCTGGCGGGGCAATGGCTGGTGGGCGGCGCCTCCAATGCGGGGGCGGGTGTGCTGTGCCAGTTCTTTAGCGATGGTCAGCTGGCTGAGCTCAGCCGCCAGATGGATCCCCGCCGCTCCAGTGGCCTGCAGCTGCGCCCCCTGCCTCGTCCTGGTGAGCGCTTCCCTGTGGATGATCCGCAGCTTGAACCGGTGCTGGAGCCCCGCCCCGTGAGCGATGCGCTTTATCTCCAGGGCCTTTTGGAGGGCCTGGCGGTGATTGAGCAAACCGGTTGGCATCGGTTGCGGCAGCTGGGTGCTCCGCCCGTGCAGCGGGTGATCACGCTTGGCGGCGGTGCGCGTAACCCCCAATGGCGCCTGATCCGCCAGCGCTTGCTTGGGGTGCCGGTGCTGAATCGCCCCCAGTGCAGCGCGGCGCAGGGCATGGCCAGACTGGCGCTTTCAGCCCTGGTCGATCGATGAATTCCCGCCTGCGCGACTGGTTGGCCATGGCCCTGTTTGTGGTGTTAGCCGGCTACGTGGCTTTTTCGGGGGTGCGGCTGG
This sequence comes from Cyanobacteriota bacterium, assembly GCA_041174205.1. Lineage (GTDB taxonomy): Bacteria > Cyanobacteriota > Cyanobacteriia > PCC-6307 > Cyanobiaceae > Vulcanococcus. The sequence continues at coordinate 12,167 of JBEDHJ010000191.1, forward strand.
CTCTGTTGCTCTGGCAGCGCTTCGGTGTGGCCTGACCCTCCAGAATCCCTGCGCATCCGCCCGAAGCCCCATGGCCGCTGATCCCCTCACCGCCGCTGTGAGCGAGCGGATCTGCAAGCACATGAATGACGACCACGCCGAGGCGGTGTTGGCCTACGCGCGCCACTACGGCGGTGTGGCGGCCCCGCAGCAGGCGCGGATGCTGGCGGTGCGCCCCGAGGCGATGGAGCTGGAGGTGGATGGCGAGCGCTTGGAGGTGGCCTTTGATCACACCCTCAGCGACAGCGAAGACGCCCATCGCACCTTGGTGGCCATGCTGCGGGCGATGCCTCAGGCCTGATCGGCCAGGTTTGGGGAACACTCCCAGGAGCGGACTGCGGTTGCGGCGCGGAGGCATCTGGGATGTGGCAGGCGCTGTGGTGCAACGCCCTCGATCTGGTGAGCGTCCAGCGCTGCCGCTGCTGCGGCGGAGCCTGTGATGCGGAGCCGTCCACAACGAGCCCAGGCCAGCGCCGCCCGGCCATCTGTTCCACCTGCCTGGCCGAGCTGGCGCTGCCGGAGGGTGGTCTGCAGGGGGATCAGCCGCTGCTGTGGTGTGCCGCCGCTGCCTATGCCGGCCCTTGGCGCGACCTGCTGCTGCGCCAGCGCCCCAGCCCCGATCCAGGCTTGATTGCGGCGCTGGCAATCTGCCTGGCCCGCTGTTGCGCCGGGGTGTTGCCAGGCGCCTTGCTGGTGCCGATCCCCAGCTGGAAACGCAGGGGGAATCCTCTGCCGGCTCTGCTCGCTGCGGGGCTGGCGCAGGCTTCAGGCGGTGCCGCCTGCGTGGCTCCGCAGCTGCTCTGGCGCAGCCGCCCCTGCCTGGGCCAACACCACCTCGGGCGCACCATGCGGGC
>JBEDHJ010000192.1:0-3878 GCA_041174205.1 Cyanobacteriota bacterium
GGCGATCTCGTGAAGATCGATACCGGCGCCTACTTCGACGGCTACCACGGTGATAGCTGCGTGACCCTGTGTGTGGGCGAGGGGGTGCCTGAGCAGGCCCGCACGCTGTCGCGCATTGCCCAGGAATCACTGATGAAGGGCCTGGCCACGGTGAAGGCCGGCAGCACGCTGTTGGAGTTGGCTGGTGCGGTGCAGGACCACGTTGAGGCCCATGGCTTCGCAGTGGTGGAGGACTACACGGGCCACGGCGTCGGGCGCAACCTGCACGAGGAGCCCTCGGTGTTCAACTACCGCACCCGCGAGCTTCCCAACATGAAGTTGCGAGCCGGGATGACCCTGGCTGTTGAGCCGATCCTCAACGCCGGAAGCAAGGCCTGCCGCACCCTCAAGGATCGCTGGACGGTTGTGACCGTTGACGGCAGCCTGTCGGCCCAGTGGGAGCACACCATCGCGGTGACCAGCGACGGCTGCGAGATCCTCACGGATCGCGATTTCTAAGCCGGTTCAGTTGGTTGAGCGGGTGGTGGCTCTGAAATAGAACCAGCGGCTCAGGCTCGCCAGGGGCATCAAGAGGTAGGTGAGTGGATTGGGGGTGACGATGACCAGCCCGCAGTTCCAGCTCACCTGCCGCAGGATTTCCCGAGCCACAAACTCCGGGCTCATCACCCCGATCGGGTTCAGAGCAGAGCGGAAGGGGCCCAGCACCAGCCGCCTCAGGCGCAGCCGGGGCCCCGCCAGATCCAGGCTTCGAAGGCTGAACAGCTGCCCCTGCAGGCGTTTGCTGATCTCATACAGCGGACTTACGGCCGCCTGGATCTCCGCTTCCGACGTGTTCATCCAGAGCTCGCGGCGCGGTTGATCAGGCCCATCGCCTGCTGCCAACGCGGCGAAGAGCTCCATCAGGCGCCAACTGCTCAGGGCATTGATCTCCAAGGAGCGCTCCACGGCCGTGGAGCTGCGATCGGCGTGGCTGTTGTAGCCGTGGTTAATCACCAAGACGTTGCATCCGGCCAGCAGCGGCCGCAGGGCTTCTTCCTCACCGCAACGCCACGGCACCTGCTCCGCCGGGATCGCCGTTCCGGCACCATCGCTGCTGGTGAGGGCCACCACGCTGGCGCCCTGCCGGTGCAGCTCCTGCAGCAGGGCCTGGCCGAGGCTGCCGCTGGCTCCGGTCACGGCGACGCGACGACCGGCAAAGGGCTGATGGGCCATGGGCGATGGGCGATGTCGCCAGCTTGCGGCATCCTCTGAGCAGACGGGTGGGCAGGCATGTCGGCGGCGCTGGTGGCCTTGTTTGCTCCCTATTGCCAGGGGGCGGCTCGGCACGAGCTACTGAGCCGGGCGCTTGATCTGCTGCAGGGCCATGAGCTGAAGGGCCTGAGGACGCTGCGACCTACTGGTGAGCGTCATTTTGCGTTGCGTTGGCAGGCGGGGGTGGCCCCCCTGGAACCCGCGCAGGTGGAGCTCGAGGTGCAGGCAGGGGAAGGGGCCGAGCCAGCGCACTACAGCTTTGTGCTGCCGACCCATCAATTGGTGCGCTGGCTGATGGACTGGCTGGAGGCCGGTGGAGGGCCTCAGCAACCCGCCGACCTGCCGGAGAGCTTCTGGCAGTGGTTGATTCTTGGGATCGAACCTGCCGCTGCTCGGACCTAGATTCGGTGCACCAGCGTTTGCCTCATGGGTCACGACAGCGCGTCTCCCCACGCCCGTTCGTCGGCCCTGCTGATCGGGTCCTGTGAACCCTTTAGCGGTAAATCAGCCGTGGTGCTCGGCCTGGCGCGGCAGTGGTTGCAGAGGGGTGTGCCGGTGCGGATCGGTAAGCCTCTGGCCGACAGCGCAGAGCTGAGCCCGCCGGGATCAGGCCCTCTGATCGATGACGACGTTCGCTTTGTGGGCCAGATCTTGGGTCTGAGCGAAGAGCAGTTAGTGGCTTCGGTGCATCTGCAGGGTCCTGCCGCTGCTCGTGAGCGCCTGCTGGCCGGCAACCTCGAGGCGGGTGCCGGTCTCGGAGCGTTGCAGGCCGAGCTCCAGGCCGCGGCAGATCAGGTGACCATCCTCGAAGGTGCCGGCAGCCTCAGCGATGGGGTGCTCTATGGCCTCAGCCTGGTGCAGGTGGCCCGGGCCCTGCAGGCCCCGGTGGTGCTGGTGCATAGCTGGAGCGGTTGCCAGAGCGTCGAGCCCTTGCTTCAGGCCCGGGAGCAACTGGGTGAACTGCTGTGTGGCGTGGTGCTGAATGGTCTGCCGCCAGAGCAGGTGGAGTCCGTTCGTGCTGATCTGGTGCCAGCCTTGGAGCGGCTTGGCCTGCCTGTGCTTGGGGTGATGCCCCGCTCGCCGCTGCTGCGCAGCGTCACGGTGGAGGAGTTGGTGCGCCGTTTGGAGGCTCAGGTGTTGTGTTGCCGCGATCGCTTGGATCTGCTCGTGGAAACCCTCTCCATTGGCGCCATGAACGTGAATTCCGCCATGGAGTTCTTCCGGCGGCGGCGCAACATGGCCGTGGTTACAGGTGCTGATCGCACCGACATCCAATTGGCGGCCCTGGAGGCCTCAACCCAGTGCTTGATCCTCACTGGAGCTGGTGAACCGCTGCCGCAGTTGGTGTCGCGGGCCGAGGAGCTTGAAGTGCCTCTGCTCAAGGTGGAACACGACACCCTCACCACCGTGGGCGTGATCGAGAACGCCTTCGGTCACGTGCGCCTGCATGAATCGGTGAAGGCCACCTATGCCTTCCGCCTGGTGGAAGAACACTGCGATTTCGAGCCGCTGCTGACGCGGTTGCGACTGCCGATTCCCGCATGAACACTGCTAGTTTCGAGGCGTCAGCAGGTGTTGTGCGTTGACCCGGTCTCTTGATCTACCGGCCCTCGACCGGATCGACACCCTGGCTCAGGAGCTGGCCATGCTCCAGGACCGCAGCAAGCGGCGGATCGCGATCCTGGGAAGCCGCCATGTGCCGGTGGTCTCGGTTCATTTGGTCGAGCTGGTCTCGCGCTCCCTGGCCCAGGAGGGCCACAGCCTGATCACCTCTGGTGCCCAGGGCGTGAATTCAGCCGTGATCCGCAGCGTTCTCGAAATCGATGCCTCGCGGCTCACGGTGCTGCTGCCCCAGAGCTTGGATCGTCAGCCCCGTGAGTCTCGGGAGCAGCTGGAGCAGGTGCTTCACCTGGTGGAAAAGCCTGAAAACGATGAGCTGCCTCTGCCGATGGCTAGCAGCCTCTGCAACCAGGAGATCATTCGCCGCTGCGATCAATTGATCTGCTTCGCCTTCCACGACAGCGAAACCCTGCTGGCCAGCTGCCGCACGGCGGAGGATATGGGGAAGGTGGTGAGTTTGATGTTTTTTGATTGATTGTCTTTCGGTGCTGATTTGTTTGATTAATCGTCGTTTCCTTGGGCTTCGATGGTAGTCGGTTAATTGGCTCCTGCTTGGAGCAGTTTCAGGCCTTCTAGATAGAGAACTCCTGTGCAAATCATGGCGCCTGCCCAGCAGAGAGACCTCAGTGGCGGCAGGTTGGCCACATAGGCGGCGATGTAAGCCAGTCGCAGGCCGGGGTAGATCCAGGCAGCGGCGATGGCGGCGGTGCTGTCCACCTGTCCGATCAGGCAGAGCAAGGCAGCCGGAGCAAACAGCACGAACGCTTCGAAGCTGTTGAGGTGCGCCCAGTTGGCGCGTTTGCCCCATTCCGGCAAGCGATCAAACATGGCGCGTGGTGCGGCCAGGTCGCTGATTTGGAAATCGGCTTGGGAGCGGGCGGCGCCTAGGGGAATCAGGCTGGCCACCACCACGCCGGCGGCCAGGCAGAGCGACCAGGCAAACGCAGATTGCATCGGGGCTGCACGCCGCGGGGCCGGCGGCTGGAATCAGCCTCCTTTTCTAGGCT
>JBEDHJ010000193.1:0-4841 GCA_041174205.1 Cyanobacteriota bacterium
GGTGGCCGTGGGGGGCGACAACGTGCAGGACCCCTGGTATCCCGGCGGCGATTTCGATCCGCTTGAGCTGCTGCGTTTGAGCCACCGCGTCTTCCATGCCCCTCCGTGGCATCGCCACGGACTCCAGCCCTTCAGCACCACGCCGGCTCGGATGCTGGGGCTGGAGTGGGACGGCATCCTGCGGCGCGGCGGCCCGGCGGATCTGCTGATCACCAGTGCCACCAGCTGGAGTGAGCTGCTGGCTCGGCCGCCGCAGCGGCGGGTGATGCGGGCCGGCCAATGGCTGGAGCCGCCCCTCAGCCAGCGGCCCGCGGCGGCCCTTGCCAGCCTGGGTGCGTCTGTCGGCCTTTGACCCCGAATGGCTTCGCTGCTGCCGAGTGCCCTGCCCCAGCCGCTGCCAGCGCCGGCGAGCCCGGAGCAGCTCGAAGAGCTGGCCTGCGATCTGCGGGCGGCGGGGTTGATGCCGCTGCGCAGCAGCGGTGAACTGGAGCCGCTGGCGGCCGATGCCTTCGTCTATTCACCGGTGCTGCAGCCGCTGCTGCAGGGGCTGCGAGCCCAGCTGGGGGTCAGGGCCAGCAGCGCTGAGGAGGTTCTGGCGGTGGCGGCCGCCTGCGTGCGCCATCAGGTGAGCCTCACGGTGCGCGGCGCCGGCACGGGCAACTACGGCCAGGCCGTTCCGCTGGCGGGTGGCCTGGTGCTGGAGCTCGGTGGCTTAAAGCAGCTGCGGCAGCTGGAAGCGAGTAACGGTGTGTTCACCGCGGAGGCGGGGATCCTGCTGGCGGATCTGGAGCAGCAATTGCAGGCCCGTGGCCGGGAGCTGAGGTTGGTGCCCAGCACGGTGCGAAGCGCCAGCCTGGCGGGCTACCTGGCAGGGGGATCCAGCGGCATCGGTTCCCTGCGCTGGGGCTTCCTGAGAGATCCGGGCCATCTGCTCGCGTTGGAAGTCGTGACGCTCGAACCCCAGCCGCGGCTGTTGCAGCTCGATGCCGCTGCTGCTCAGGCCATCAACCATGCCTATGGCTGCAACGGCATCATCACGGCCGCCACCCTGGCCAGCGCCCCTGCCGTGCCCTGGCAGCAGTTGGTGCTGGAGTTTGAAAGCTGGGATCAGGCACTGGCGGCAGCCCAACGGCTCCCGGCCACCGCCTTGCTGCTGAATGCCCTCTGTGTGTTGGAGGCACCCGTGGCGGCGCTTCTGCCCTGGCCCCATGGCTGCCCGGCGGCTTCCGGTCAGGCCCATCGCCTGCTGCTGCTCGCGGCTCCGGATGTCCTGCCGGCGCTGGAGGCGTTGCTGCCTCAGCTCGGAGGGAGCTTGATCTGGCAGGCGCCCCAGGGACAGAGCCGGGGCATCCCGCTACGGGAGTTGTGCTGGAACCACACCACCCTGCATGCCCGCGCCCATGATCCCGGCTTCACCTATCTGCAGCTGCTGCTGCCCCAGGCGGAACGGCCGGCCCTGGAGGCGTTGCGCCTGCGCTGGGGTGACGACGTGCTTTGGCACCTGGAGGCCGTGCGCGCTCAGGGTCAGCAGCGGCTGGCCTGTTTACCCCTGGTGCGCTGGCGCGGCCGCGACGCGCTGGAGGATCTGATCCGTCACGCCTGTGATCTGGGTTGTCTGTTGTTCAACCCCCATGCGATCACTGTGGAAGACGGCGGGTTGGGCGGCGTGGATGCCGAGCAGGTGGCCGCCAAGGCCAGCTATGACCCGGCAGGCCTGCTCAATCCTGGCAAGCTGCGGGGCTGGTTGGAGCGCTGATCAGCAGCCGAGGCTGGCTCGGGTGTCGGCACCGGTGGTTGGGTTGGTGCCGCTGGCGGTGGCGCAGAGCTGGCGCTGATCCGCTCGGTCGATCAGGGCATCGCTGAAGTCGGCGCCCGTCACATCGGCGCCGTGGAAGCTCGCTCCAGCCGCGATCACTCCGATCAGCAGCGCATTGCGCAGGTTGGTGTGGCTCATGTCGGTGCGATCGAGCAACACATCGCTGAGGTCAGCGCCGCTGAAGTCGGCTTCTGGGAAAGCGCCCTGGGTGAAGATGGCCCCGTGCAAGTTGGCGCCGGCGAAACGGGCTCCCTTGCCCACGGCGCCGGCAAAGGAGGTGTTGGCCAGCTGCTGGCCGGAGAAATCCTTGCCGCTCTGGTTGGTGAGCGTGTAGTCGACCGTGTCCTGGAACAGGGCCCGATCCTGCAGGCCGATGCCCGCACTGGTGTCGAGCGCCATGGCGGGGAGGGCGGCGAGCAGTAGGCAAAGGCTGCAGAGCAGCGCCATCAGGCGGCGAATCGTCATGGCGGCGCAGGCGTCTGTCGTCAGTCTGTCGTTTGAAGCAGGGGCAGTAGCTCGGCCACCAGGTAGAGCGAGCCGCAGGCCACGGGCAACGCCGGCGAATCCACCAGCCAGGCCAGGTTGTCTTCCAGGTTGGGGGCACCGGCTTCGATCTGCAGCGCTGTGGCCGCCTGCAGCGCAGCCGCACTCCAGCTGCTGTGCTCCTGCGGCAACGGCACCACCCGCACCTGATCACCGGCGCGCAGCAGGGTGTGCAGCAGTTGGGGCGCATCTTTGTGGCGCTGCATGCCGATCAGCCAGCGCCGCCGTAGCCCGGCCTCCCCTGGTCGCTGATCAAGCTCCTGGCGCAGGGCGGCGGCAGCCGGTGGGTTGTGGGCACCATCCACCAGCAAGGGTTTGCCCTCAAACAACCGAAGCTCAAGCCGGCCAGGCCAGCGGGCCTGCAGCAAGCCTTGCTGGATGGCTTCAGCGCTGATCGGCCAGCCCCGCTCCGCGAGGGCCTGCGCTGCTCCGCTGGCCACAGCAGCGTTGAGGCGCTGCAGCTCGCCGCGCAGCCCCAGCTGCGGCCCACCCTGCTCTGGCGGCGGCAGGGGCTGGACCCAGCGCAGCGGGCAGCCGCAGCGCGCGGCCTGGGCCGTCAGCACCGCTGCCGCCCGCTGGTCCTGCGGTCCGCTCACTGCCGTGGCGGCAGGGTGCAGAACGCCGGCCTTTTCGGTGGCGATCGCTTCGACCGTGGGCCCCAGATGTTCGGTGTGATCAAGGCCGATGCTGGCGAAGGCCAGCACCTGACGATCTGGATGCACGGTGGTGGCATCGAGCCGGCCGCCGAGGCCCACCTCCAGCACCGCTAGCTCCACGCCGGCAGCGGCGAAGGCCTGCATGGCAGCCGCCGTGACCAGCTCAAAGGGTGTGAGGTCGTGGCGCAGGGCCAGGGGTTGCAGGTCTTTGAGGAGGGTCTTCAGTGCTGCCTCACCGATCAGGCCGTCCGGCAGGTGGATGCGCTCGCACCAGCTGAGCAGATGGGGTGAGGTGTAGAGGCCGCAGCGGATGCCGGCGGCGCCGGCAATGGCGTGCAACATCGTGCTGATTGAGCCCTTGCCATTGGTGCCCGCCACCTGCACCGCCGCAAAGCGACGCTCCGGATGGCCCAGCTCTGCAAGGGCCCCCTGCAGGCGCTCCAGTCCGAGGTCAACGCCGCGGCGACTGAAAGGGGCGATTAGCTCGCTGAAAGGGTCGCTGCTTGGCACGCGATCAGGGCTTTCTCGAGACGCTTCACCGCTTCGCGGATGTGGCGCGGCTGAATGGTGAGGGGCGGAACAAAGCGCACCACGTTGGCGCCGGCGGGAACGAGCAGCAGGCCTTCGGCCATGCACGCTTTCACCACGTCGATAGCGGCTGGGCCATCGGCCCGGAGCACCAAACCCTGAAGCAGTCCCCAGCCGCGGCAGCCCTCCGCAAGCGTGGGGTGACGGGCGACCAAACCGGCGAGCTGCTCCTGTAGCAGTTGGCCCATCGCTTCGGCATGGGCAGGCAGGTTGCGACGCACCAGCTCCTCCGCCACGGTGAGGCCGGCGCGGCAGGCCATTGGATTGCCGCCGAAGGTGCTGGCGTGCTCGCCGGGCCTGAGGTGGTCGGCCGAGGCTTTGACGCAGAGGGCGCCGATCGGGAAGCCGCCGCCCAGACCCTTGGCCAGGGTGAACGCATCAGGCTCGACGCCGAGTTTTTGGTAGCCCCAGAGCCGGCCGGTGCGGCCCACGCCCACTTGCACCTCATCAAAGATCAGCAGGATGTTGTGCTGATCGCAGAGCTCGCGCACCCGCTGAAAGAAGGCTTGGTTGCCAGGATTCACCCCGCCTTCGCCCTGGAGTGGTTCGAGCATCACGGCGGCCACCCGCGGGCCATCCTTCTCGCAGTCCGCCAGCAGCGCTTCAAAGGCGGCGGTGTCGTTGTAGGGGAAATAACGGAATCCCTGCACCATCGGCTCAAACCCCTGGTGGTATTTGGGCTGACCGGTGGCGGTGACGGCCGCAAGAGTGCGGCCATGGAAGCTGGCCTGGGCGGTGAGGATCAGCGGACCACCGCCATCGCTGCCGATGCCGCGCACCTGATGGCCGTGCTTGCGAGCCAGCTTGATGGCGCCTTCGTTGGCTTCTGCGCCGGAATTGCAGAAAAACACCGCATCAGCGCAACTGTTGGCCGTGATCCAGGCCGCCAGTTGTTCTTGCTCAGGGATGCGGTAGAGGTTGGAGACATGCTGCAGTTTGCGCAGCTGCCGGCCCAGGGCGCGGCGCATCACCGAGCTGCTGTGGCCCAGGGTGCACACGGCGATGCCAGCGACGCCATCGAGGTAACGGCGTCCCTGGCTGTCCCAGACCCACACGCCTCTACCGCGTACGAGTTCAAGGGGGAACCGCCCGTAGGTCTGCATCACCGCCGAGTTGGCGGGGCTGATGCGAGGGGGCGGGGTCATAGGAGCGGTGGGACTTGAACCCACATGCCCGAAGGCGCTCGATTTTGAGTCGAGTCCGTCTACCAATTCCGGCACGCTCCCGCGTGGCTGACT
>JBEDHJ010000194.1:0-5565 GCA_041174205.1 Cyanobacteriota bacterium
AGGCGGCAGCGGTGGGCTGGCTCCGCTCGATGTGGGGGCGTTTCAGCAGGCTTGCCGCGGCGGTGCGCTGTCGGCCCGCGAATGCCGTGGTGGCATTGCCTTGCGTTGGGGGCGCCGCGGCAACACCTCAGACACCGCAGCCTGGGGGGGCCGCATCGGTGCCGATGGCATGCCCCTGCCTCCACTCACCGTGCCGGTGTCAGCACTGCTGGCGGGCAATGGCGGCAGCTTCAACCTCGCCAGTGTGTTCCGGGTCACCCCCCGGCCGGCGCCGGTGCTCGGCAACGGCAACCGCAGCCTGCTGTTGCCGGTGATCGGCAGCGCGGTAAATACCAGCGGCTTTGGCTGGCGGTTGCACCCCTTGCTGGGGGCTTGGCGCCTGCATGCCGGCGAGGATCTGGCGGCCCCTGAGGGCACGCCGGTGGTGGCAGCGCTGAGTGGACGTGTTGTGAGCAGTGGCCTGGCCGGTGGCTACGGCCTGGCGGTGGAGGTGGAGCACCAGCGACCGCTGCGGCGCAGCCTCTATGGCCACCTCTCTGAGCTCTATGTGAAGGCCGGTGATGTGGTGCGCCAGGGGGAGGTGATCGGCCGGGTGGGCAGCACGGGCCTCAGCACCGGTCCCCATTTGCACTTTGAGCTGCGCCAGCCGGGTGATGGTGGTTGGGTGGCGATCGATCCCGGGGACTTCGACCCCGGCAATGGCCTCAAGGGCACCGATGCGATTGCGCTGTTAATGGGGCAGCTGCTGCAGAGCCTGGAGCGGCCGAAGTCACCGGCTTAATCCTGGGAGCCGGCGCCAGTGTCCACCAGCCGGCCATCGTGGAAGTGCACGATCCGTTCGGCCCGGGCCGCCACATCGTGTTCGTGAGTGACCAGCAGGATCGTCATCCCCTGCTCGCGGTGCAGCTCATCAAATAGATCCAACACCTCCTTGGTGGTGCGGGAATCAAGGGCGCCGGTGGGTTCATCCGCCAGCAGCAGATTGGGGTTGTTGATGATCGCCCGGGCCACAGCCACCCGTTGCTGCTGGCCGCCGGAGAGTTGGTTGGGTTTGTTATGCAGGCGCTCTCCCAAGCCGACGCGTTGCAGTGCGGCGATGCCGAGTTCACGCCGCTTTTCGGCGGGCACGCCGGCATACACCATCGGCAACATCACGTTCTCCAGGGCGCTGAGTTCCTGGAGCAGATGGAACTGTTGGAACACAAAGCCCAGTTCGCGGTTGCGTAGATCCGCGAGCTGATCGTCGCTGAGGTGCTCAACCGGCGTGCCGTTCAGGCTGTAGCTGCCGCTGCTGGGGCGATCCAGGCAGCCGAGGATGTTCATGGCTGTGCTCTTGCCTGAGCCTGAGGTGCCCATCACGGCGAGATATTCGCCGCGTTTCACGCTCATGCAGAGATCATCGAGGGCAACCACGGCCGTGTCGCCCGCGCCATAAACCTTGCGGATGTGGTTCAGCTCCGCCACCACCGGAGCTGTGGCGCTGCTCATTAACCGATCGGCAGACCAGCTGCGGCCAATGCTTTCTGGAGCATTGGTGTGCCGGCCACGGCGCCATTGGCCCAGCCGAACAGCGGGTTGGAGAGGATGCCGCCCACAGCAGTCACCGCCACACAGGAGATCAGGGCGGCGCGCAGGGGTTGCAGACCAGCAATGCTCCAGTTCACGTCGGGATAAGCCTTCACCACATCTGAGGCTTCCTGGGGCTCTTTCACCACCATCATCTTGATCACCGAGATGTAGTAGTAGATCGACACCACTGAGGTGATCAGACCAACCACCACCAGCAGGTATTGCCCATCGGCCCAGCCGGCGAAGAAGAGATAGATCTTGCCGAAGAAGCCCAGCATCGGCGGGATGCCTCCGAGGGAGAGCAGGCAGAGGCTCAGTCCCAGAGTGATGAGGGGATCTTTCTGATAAAGACCGGCGTAATCACTGATGCGATCACTGCCGGTGCGCAGGGAGAACAGGATGATGCAGGCGAAGGCCCCCAGATTCATGAACAGGTAGGCGGCCATGTAGAGCACCATGGCGGCGTAGCCGTCTTCCGTGCCGCACACCAGGCCGATCATCACGAAGCCGGCCTGGCCGATGGAGCTGTAGGCCAGCATCCGCTTCATGGAGGTCTGAGCCAGAGCCACCACGTTGCCGAGCACCATGCTCAGGATCGCCAGCACGGTGAACAGCAGCTTCCACTGGGCCTCGAAGGGCTCAAAGCAACCCACCAGGATGCGCAGGGCCAGGGCAAAACCAGCCGCTTTTGAACCCACCGAGAGGAAAGCCACCACAGGAGTGGGAGAGCCTTCGTAGACGTCAGGCGTCCACTGGTGGAAGGGAACGGCAGCAATCTTGAACGCCACCGTGGCCAGCACAAACACCAGAGCAAGAGCCGCCACAGGGGAAGCACTGGTCTGCAGGGCGAGAGCCACGGCATCCAGGCTGGTGCTGCCGCCAGTGAGGCCGTAGAGGAGCGAGGCGCCGTAGAGAAACACGGCTGCGGCGGCGGAGCCCACCAGCAGGTATTTCAGGGCTGCTTCGGAGCTGCGGGCGTCGCGCTTCATGTAGCCCGACAGCAAATAGCTGGCAACCGAGAGGGTTTCCAGCGAGACAAAGATGCTCACCAGATCGGTGGAGCCGCACAGGAGCATGGCTCCGAGGGTGGCGGCCAGCAGGATCGCGGCGTATTCGCCTACCGGCGTGCCGGCCCGTTCCACATACCGCCAGCTGATCAGCAGCGACAGGAGCGTGGACGCAGCCACCACGGCCCGAAACGCGATCGCCAGGTTGTCCGCCAGGAAGGCCCCGAGGAACGAGGGCTCCAGGGGCGAGGTATCCCATTGCAGGGCCAGCAAGCCCAGTGCGCTGCCCAGTCCCAGATAGGAGAACACCGGCACCCACTTGGAGGCGGCCTTCTCGCCGGCCAGATCCACCAGCAGGCAGGCCAGCATCGCCAGGAGCACAGCCCCTTCCGGAGCGATGGCTCCCGCATTGAGCTGCAGGGAGGTGATCGCATTCACCGCAGGAGCTGCAGCGGCGCTGGCGGCGGCCAGAAGAGAGAGCACAGCTGGTTCAGGGACGCCCGTTGGGCAGGACTGTAGCCGCGCTCACGTTTGAATTTGGCGGTTGCGGGCGGGGCTTGACCGCCGGTGCGATAAAGAGGGAAGCGGTTTTCCGCCTGCCTGTGGCGCACACCCTCGTCATCGTTGAGAGCCCCACGAAGGCCCGCACCATCCGCGGGTTCCTTCCGAAGGACTTCAAGGTGGAAGCCTCGATGGGGCATGTGCGTGACTTGCCCAACAACGCCAGCGAGATCCCGGCGGCCCACAAAGGAGAGAAGTGGGCCAATCTCGGCGTGAACACCGCCAATGACTTCGAGCCGCTCTACGTGGTGCCGAAGGACAAGAAAAAGGTGGTGAAGGAACTCAAAGACGCCCTCAAGGGCGCCGATCAGCTGCTGCTGGCGACGGACGAAGACCGGGAAGGGGAATCGATCAGCTGGCACCTGCTGCAGCTGCTCAACCCGAAGGTGCCGGTGAAGCGGATGGTGTTCCACGAGATCACCAAAGAAGCCATCGGCCGCGCCCTGGAGCAGACCCGCGAGCTCGACATGGAGCTCGTGCACGCTCAGGAAACCCGGCGGATCCTGGATCGCCTGGTGGGTTACACCCTCTCGCCGCTGCTCTGGAAGAAGGTGGCCTGGGGCCTCAGCGCCGGCCGGGTGCAATCGGTGGCGGTGCGCCTGTTGGTGCAGCGCGAGCGGGCGCGGCGGGCCTTCAAGAGCGGCAGCTACTGGGACCTCAAGGCACAGCTGCAGCAGGGAAGCGCCGTATTCGAAACCAAGCTCACCCACCTCAAGGGTGAACGCATTGCCGGGGGCTCCGATTTCGATGAAGCCACGGGCGCTCTGAAGGCCGGCAGCAAGGTTCGCCTTCTGGCTGAAGCGGAGGCGCGTCAGCTGCGGGAAGCGGTGTTGGCCGCCCCCTGGAAGGTGGCGGCCGTTGAGGAAAAGCCCAGCACGCGCAAGCCGGTGGCCCCCTTCACCACCAGCACCCTCCAGCAGGAGGCCAACCGCAAGTTGCGGCTCTCGGCACGCGAAACCATGCGCACGGCCCAGGGCCTTTACGAGCGCGGTTTCATCACCTACATGCGGACCGACTCGGTCCACCTCAGCGATCAGGCGATCAATGCCGCACGCAGTTGTGTGTCCGATAAGTACGGCAAGGAGTATCTGAGCCCTTCGGCTCGGCAGTTCTCCACCAAGGCCCGCAACGCGCAGGAGGCCCATGAGGCAATTCGTCCTGCTGGTGAGAGCTTCCGCGATCCCTCGGCCACCGGCCTCGACGGCCGTGATCTGGCGCTCTACGAGCTGATCTGGAAGCGCACCGTGGCTTCCCAGATGGCCGACGCCAAGCTCACGATGCTGAGCGTCGATCTGGAGGTGGATGGCGGCAGCCTCGGCCCTGCAGCGTTCCGATCCACCGGTAAGCGCATCGATTTCCCCGGCTTCTTCCGCGCCTACGTGGAAGGCAGCGACGATCCCGATGCCGCCCTGGAAGGCCAGGAGGTGCTGCTGCCGTCGCTGAAAACCGGCGATAGCCCGGCCTGCAAGGGCGTGGAGGCCCTGGGCCACCAAACCCAGCCCCCAGCCCGCTACAGCGAAGCGGCCCTGGTGAAGATGCTGGAGAAGGAAGGCATCGGCCGCCCCTCCACCTATGCCTCGATCATCGGCACGATCGTGGATCGGGGTTACGCCACCCTTCAGAACAACGCCCTCACCCCCAGCTTCACGGCCTTTGCGGTGACGGCTCTGCTCGAGGAGCACTTCCCCGATCTGGTGGACACGAGCTTCACCGCTCGCATGGAGAACACCCTCGATGAGATCTCCCATGGGCAGGTGCAGTGGCTGCCCTACCTCGAGAGCTTTTACAAGGGCGACAAGGGCCTGGAAGCCCAGGTGCAGCAGCGCGAGGGCGACATCGACCCCACCGCCTCGCGCACGATCGAGCTCGAGGGCCTGCCCTGCGTGGTGCGCATCGGCCGCTTCGGCGCCTACTTGGAAACCAAGCGCGTGGCCGACGACGGCACCGAGGAGCTGCTCAAGGCCACCCTGCCCAACGAGATCACACCGGCGGACCTTGATGCCGATAAGGCGGAGCTGATCCTCAAGCAGAAGGCCGATGGGCCCGAATCCCTCGGTGAAGACCCTGAAACCGGTGATCTGGTCTACCTGCTGTTTGGCCAGTACGGCCCCTATGTGCAGCGGGGCCAGGTGAGCGACGACAACCCCAAACCGAAGCGCGCCTCCCTGCCCAAGGGCACCAAGCCTGAAGACCTCAGCCTCGAAGATGCCCTGGGCCTGCTGCGCCTGCCGCGCCACCTCGGTGAACACCCGGATGGCGGCAAGATCGAAGCCGGCCTCGGGCGCTTTGGCCCCTATGTGGTGCACCACAAGGGCAAGGGCGAGAAGGACTACCGCTCCCTCAAGGCCGAAGACGATGTGCTGATGGTGGGCCTGTCGCGGGCCGTCGAACTGCTGGCTCAACCCAAGCGCGGCCGCGGCGGCCGCAC
>JBEDHJ010000195.1:0-6555 GCA_041174205.1 Cyanobacteriota bacterium
ACCTCATAGAAGGCGGGGTTCACGCTGTCGCAGGCGCCCTTGAGGGTGCTGTGGAAGTGCTTGGCGTCCTCCAGGAAGGGGTAGTAGGGCGTGAGGTCGGCGCCGCCGCCAAACCACCACACCGGGCCGGCTTCGAAGTAGCGGTAGTTGAGGTGAACGGTGGGGATGTAGGGGTTACGGGGGTGCAGCACCATCGAGGTGCCGGTCGCGAACCAGCGGTGGCCCTTGGCTTCCGGGCGCTGGCTCAGGATCGAGGGGGGCAGCTCACTGCCTTCCACCTCCGAGAAGTTCACGCCGCCCTGCTCGAACACGCGGCCGCCCTTCATCACGCGGGAACGGCCGCCGCCGCCCTCGGGCCGCACCCAGCTCTCCTCGGCGAAACGGCCGGTGCCATCGAGCTGCTCCAGGCCGGCGCAGATGGAATCCTGCAGACCCATCAGCAGGGCCTTGGCGCGCTGGCGGGAATCGGCTGGGGGAGCTTCCAGGGCTGGAGCGGTGATGCCGGAAGCCGCCTTGCCCGGGGCCGTCTCGCTCCCCAGCTTGGCTTTGGCGCGCGACAGCAGACCCTTCAACATCGAATGCTCAGCCCCCATGGGCTTTGGGTAACCGCCTCACCTTTTCAGCCTGCCCCTCCCGGGCACAAGCGATCGAGAGAGTTCGTGATCGCGATGGCGGCCTGCCGGCGGCTCCTGAAGCCGCTTCTAGGATCCCGGTTCCCATGCTCAGCCCGATGGCCAGCGCAGATCAGGCCCTCACCCAGGCCCTCGCCGCCCTCGAGCCCCTCACGGATGCCGGCAGCGGCCGCAGCCTGCTGGAGCTGCAGTGGATTCAGCAGGTGCGGGTGCAGAACAACCGGGTGGTGTTTCGCCTGGCCCTGCCCGGCTATGCCAATGCCCAGCGCGAGCGCATCGCGGCCGATGCCCGCGGTGCGCTGTTGCGGCTCGGTGGCATTGAGGATGTGCAGATCGAGTTGGCGCCCCCATCGGCATCACCCGCGGGCCACCAGCAGGCGCCCATCGGTGCAGCCGGCCATGGCGGCGGCGGACCGGAGCGCCAGCCGATCCCGGGCGTGAAGCAGGTGATTGCCGTGAGCAGCGGCAAGGGCGGTGTGGGTAAAAGCACCGTGGCCGTGAATTTGGCCTGCGCCCTAGCGGCGTCGGGCCTGAAGGTGGGCCTGCTGGATGCCGATATCTATGGCCCCAATGCCCCCACGATGCTGGGGGTGGCCGATCAGACCCCGCAGGTGAGCGGCAGCGGCAATGCCCAAATCCTCACGCCCCTGGAGAGCTGCGGCATCGCCATGGTCTCGATGGGACTGCTGATCGATGCCCATCAGCCTGTGATCTGGCGCGGGCCCATGCTCAACGGCATCATTCGCCAGTTCCTCTACCAGGTGGAGTGGGGTGAGCGCGATGTGCTCGTCGTGGATTTGCCCCCCGGCACCGGTGACGCCCAGCTCAGCCTGGCCCAGGCTGTTCCCATGGCTGGCGTGATCATTGTCACGACCCCCCAGATCGTGTCGCTGCAGGATGCGCGCCGTGGTCTGGCGATGTTCCAGCAGCTGGGGGTGCCTGTATTGGGCGTGGTGGAGAACATGACGGCCTTTATCCCGCCCGACGCACCGGAGAAGCGCTACGAGCTGTTCGGCGCCGGTGGTGGAGCCCTGCTGGCCGATGAAAGCGATGTGCCCCTGCTGGCACAGCTGCCGATGGAGTTGGCGGTGGTGCAGGGCGGTGATGGTGGCCGTCCGGCGGTGCTGAGTGCACCGGATTCGCACACGGCGGCAGCCTTCCGGGAGCTGGCGGCTCGCATGCCGCTGGCCGCTCCCGCATGACCCTTCTGGGCTTCTGGGGCCGCCGCCGAAGCGCCCTGTTCAGCGGCGGCGGCTCCCGTCGCCGCTGGTTCGACGGCGTGGACAAGCTGCTGTGGTGGATCCCCTTGGGGATGATCTTTCTGGCGGGGTTTCTGATCGCCAGCACCCAGCGCCAAGCCGGCTATGCCGACTGGTATCAACACTGGATCACCGCTGCTGTCGGCATGGGGATCGCCCTACTCCTGGCCCGCACGCCGGTGGAGAGCATCACCCGCTGGCCCTGGGTGATCTATGGCGCGATGGTGGCCAGCCTGATCGCCGTGCGCGTGATCGGCGTTAGCGCCCTCGGGGCCCAGAGCTGGATCAACATCGCCGGCTTCAACGTGCAGCCCTCGGAGTTCGCCAAGGTGGGCGCGATCCTGCTGCTGGCACGGGTGCTCTCCCGCCATCCAGTGGAGCGGCCGGTGGATCTGATCCGGCCGGTGGCGATCATCGGCTTTCCCTGGCTGCTGGTGTTGGTGCAGCCCGACCTGGGCAGCTCGCTGGTGTTCGGCGCCATCTTGCTGGTGATGATGTTCTGGTCGGGCATGCCCGGCAGCTGGCTGGTGCTGTTCATGTCGCCGGTGATCACGGCGATCGTGGCGGGCGTGTTCCCCTGGCTGCTGATCGGTTGGATTCCGGCCATGGGTGTGCTGGCTTGGAAGAGCCTGCCCTGGAAACACTTGGCCCTGGCCGCGGTGCTGGCGGTGGAGGGGGTGTTCGCGATCGCGACCCCCTGGCTGTGGAACAACTTCCTTCAGCCCCACCAGCGCGATCGGCTCACCCTGTTCCTGGATCCCAACAAGGACCCCCTCGGCGGTGGCTATCACCTGCTGCAGAGCACCGTGGGCATCGGCTCGGGCGGCTGGTTTGGCACCGGCCTGCTTCAGGGCCATCTCACCCTGCTGCGCTTTATCCCCGAGCAGCACACCGATTTCATCTTCAGCGCCCTGGGGGAGGAAACCGGCTTCCTTGGCGCCAGCCTGGTGGTGGTGGGCTTTGTGGTGTGGATCTGGCGGCTGTTGCAGATCGCCGGCAAGGCCCGCAGCGATGCCGAATCGCTGGTGGTGGTGGGCGTGGGGGCGATGGTGATGTTTCAGGTGGTGGTGAACATCAACATGACCATCGGCCTCGGCCCCATCACCGGAATCCCCTTGCCCTGGCTGAGCTATGGCCGTTCGGCCATGCTGGTGAACTTCATCGCCCTGGGCCTGTGCGCTTCGGTGGCGCGCCGCGGCCGCCAGGCCAGCCGCTGGTGATGGCCGAGCCGTCGCTGCCGAACCTGGCGGGGTTGCGTGCGCGGCTGGCCGAAGGCGTGCCCAGTGGTGGCGGTGATGAAGACAGCGCCCGCCGTCAGTGGTGGGCGGCCTTGGCCACCCTGCAAGACGATTTCCTGCTGCCCCTTGGAGCCCAGGCAGGGGTCTGGCTGGCGGCACCGCTACCGGCCCTCTACGAGCCGGCGTTGTTGGGGCGCCTGCAGGGCTGGATCTGGGCGCCGGCAGAGCTGGGCGATCTGCTCCAGGCGGGTTCGCCGGCGCTGCTACCGGCCTCGGTGCCCGCAACGCCAGCCGCAGGCTTTGCCCGGTTGCCGTTGCTGGAGCCTGATGGCACCGATCCCCTGTTGCTGGTGATCACGCCCCGCTTGCAGGTGGCGATGGCCCTGGTGGGTGAACCCACCGCCCGTCGGCTGGTGGTGCGTTTCGATCCCCCCACCCTGTCGGCAGCCTTGAGCCTGCTGGATGAGCGCCTGCAGGGCACGGATCCCGAGCAGGGCCAGCGGCTGCGCTCGGCTATTCAGGCCCTGGGGCCCCTGCAAAGCGATGAGCAGCTGGCGCAGCAGTTTTGGCCGCGGCTGGCGGAGCGGCTGGCAGGGATGGCCCCCAGCCTCACCCTTCAGCCTCTGGTGCATCGCGCCAGCACACCCGATCAGCGCACGGCGGGCAGCCCCAGCAGCGAGCTTGCGCTGTTGGAGGCCCTCACCCATGAGGTGCGCACTCCGCTGGCCACGATCCGCACCCTGATTCGTTCACTGCTGCGCCGCAGTGATTTGCCGCCGCTGGTGCGCCAGCGCCTGCAGCAGATTGATGGCGAGTGCAGCGAGCAGATCGACCGCTTTGGCCTGATCTTTCTGGCGGCGGAACTGCAGCGGCAGCCATCGCCCGATGCGCCTCCCCAGGCCTTGGCCCGCACCGACCTGGCTCAGTTGCTGCAGCAGCTCGAGCCGTCCTGGCAGCAGCAACTGCAGCGGCGCAGTCTCACCCTGGAGCTCAGCCTCAGCCCCGACTTACCGCCGGTGCTCAGCGATCCAGCCCGCCTGGAAACAGTGTTGGGCGGTTTGGTGGATCGTTTCAGCCGCGGCTTGCCCGCCGGGGCCGTGGTGGCCTTGAGCCTGAGCCCGGCCGGTGCCCGGCTGAAGCTGCGTTTCAGCGTCACCGAGGCTGTGCTGGTGGAGCCCTCGGGCCTGGGCGATGTGGAGCGGGTGGGCCCGGTGTTGAGCTGGAATCCCGGCACCGGCAGCCTTCAGCTCAGCCGTCAGGCCACCCAGCGCCTGTTCCACAGCCTGGGGGGGCGGCTCGCGGAGCGGGCCGGCAACGATCTCACCGTGTTCTTCCCGGTGGCGGGCAGCTGAAGCGGCGGGTTTGTTGACGGGTGTGAAGACCCGCGGGCCCTGGCCTGTGAGGCCCAAAACACGGTGCTAGCTTCCGGTCGAAACGGTCTGCGGCCAGCCGACTCCCCTCTCCGGAACAGCCATGACATTGAGCGGTCAACTCCCGAAGTACATCGGCAGCACCGGCGGTCTGCTCAACGCCGCTGAAACCGAGGAGAAGTACGCCATCACCTGGACCAGCAGCAAGGTTCAGGCGTTTGAGCTGCCCACCGGCGGTGCGGCCCATATGAATGAAGGCGAAAACATCATGTATTTCGCCCGTAAGGAGCAGTGCCTGGCGCTGGGTACCCAGCTGCGCACCAAGTTCAAGCCCCGTATTGAGGACTACAAGATCTATCGGATCTTCCCCGGCGGCGACACCGAGTTCCTGCACCCCAAAGATGGTGTGTTCCCCGAGAAGGTGAACGAGGGCCGTCAGATGGTGGGTCACAACGCCCGTCGCATCGGCCAGAACGGCAACCCCGCCAGCATCAAGTTCACCGGCAAGAACACCTTCGACTCCTGAGGCCCGGGCCCTGAGCCGCCAACCTCTATAAAGGCGGGGCCGGGCGCCCCGCCTTTTTGTTTGCCCGCTGTTGCTGATGCCCTCTCCCGACCGCGCCACTGTTCTGGCCCAGGCTGAGGCGGGCAGCAGCTACATCCCGATCTGGCGCACCTGGCCAGCCGATCTGGAAACGCCGCTCACAACCTGGCTGAAGGTGGGCGCTGGCAGCGAGCACGGTGTGCTGCTGGAGTCGGTGGAGGGCGGCGAGCGCATCGGCCGTTGGAGTTTTGTGGTGAGTGATCCCCTGTGGACCCTCACCGTGCGCGGGGATCAGGCTGAGCAATGCTGGCGCGATGGTCGCCGTCAGAGCCTGCAGGGCAACCCCTTTGATCTGTTGCGGGAGGCCCTCCAGCCCTACACGCCCTCGGCGATTCCAGGCCTGCCGCCGGTGGGGCAGCTGTTTGGCTTTTGGGGCTATGAGCTGATCCGCTGGATCGAGCCGAGCGTGCCGGTGCATCCCACCGACCCCCAAGGGCCTCCGGATGGCTGCTGGATGCTGGCCGACAGTCTGCTGGTCTTCGACCAGGTGAAGCGGCAGATCACAGCCGTGGCCTACGCCGACTGCACGGCCGGCGCCGATCCTGCCGCCGCCTACGACGCTGCGATCCAGCGCCTGGATGGTTTGGAGCGGCGCATGCATGCGCCCCTGCCACCCGGGCTCACGCCCCTCGATTGGCGCGAATCGCCCACCGCGGAGCTGCCCACCCGCAGCAACCGCAGTCGCGAGGAGTTTGAGTCGGCGGTGCTCACCGCCAAGGAACACATTGCCGCCGGAGATGTGTTCCAGCTGGTGATCAGCCAGAGGCTGGAAACCGAGGTGCAGCGAGAGCCGTTTGAGCTCTACCGCAGCCTGCGGATGGTGAATCCGTCGCCCTACATGGCCTTCTTCAACTTCGGCGGCTGGCATCTGATCGGCTCCAGCCCTGAGGTGATGGTGAAGGCTGAGCCGATGGCTGATGGCAGTGGCCGGGTGAAGACCTCGCTGCGGCCCATCGCCGGTACCCGCCCCCGCGGCGCTGATGCGGCGGAAGACCAGGCACTGGAGGTGGATCTGCTCGCCGATCCCAAGGAGCGCGCCGAGCACGTGATGCTGGTGGATCTCGGCCGCAACGACTTGGGTCGTGTCTGCCAGCCCGGCACGGTGAGCGTCAGCGAGCTGATGGTGATCGAGCGCTACTCCCACGTGATGCACATCGTGAGCGAGGTGGAGGGGCTGCTGGATCCGACGCGGGATGTCTGGGATCTGTTGATGGCCTCCTTCCCGGCCGGCACCGTGAGCGGGGCGCCGAAGATCCGCGCCATGCAGCTGATCCATGCGCTCGAGCCCGATGCCCGCGGGCCCTATTCCGGTGTGTATGGCGCCATGGACCTCAGCGGCGCCCTCAACACCGCCATCACCATCCGCACGATGGTGGTGCTGCCGGCGGCCGGCGGCGGCTGGCGGGTGCAGGTGCAGGCAGGGGCTGGTCTGGTGGCCGATTCCGTGCCGGC
>JBEDHJ010000196.1:0-17604 GCA_041174205.1 Cyanobacteriota bacterium
TCAACGCAGAGCAAAATCAGGGAAGTAGAGAGTACTTCAAAGTCGCCCTGCGTGGAATCCCAAGTTATCAAGTTGTTGTTTCACGGCTGACTAACCGAGCCTGCCTCAACGTGACTCAACCTGTCTTTAATTCATCGAACAGGTCTGAAGCAGGCAGCATCAAGTCTGTCAGTGCCACTTCGGACGCTGCCGATGTTTTGGATCTGCCAATCAGAAGTGATCTTGCTGGAATTCTAGTGCTGTGTATTCCGCTTGATGACTTTGGTGAGGATACTGGCCTTGATAGCCTTTTCAAGGATGAGAAGCTTAGCCTTTTGAATGATCGTCAACTCCTTCATAACCACCATCGTGGAGATTTTCTCTTCAATACCCCGTCACTGACAAGCGCTGTGATGCTTGTCAGTAACTCTGGCCAGCTTTTGTTCCCGAATGTCGATAAGAATGAGGCATCCGTCCCAACTATTGAGGATCTCCGAAGGCCTAAGTCGCCACAGCTTTACGCAATAGCTACCAAGGCTAAGAACAGGATAGAGGTCTTTGATGTCATCACTATTTCTGGGCGTAAGTACTTTGCTCTGACTTCTAATGTTGATTCGGCTTGGTCACTTGTTGTACTGTTTAGTGAGGAAGCTGCGACCCAGGCGATCCGAACCACGGGGCAAGTTCAGTCGATTGTTGGCATCATTACACTCCTATTGGTTTTGGCGATTGTCGCGATTCGCGCCCGCTTGATCAGCCGTCCCATCTCAAATGCCGGCAAGGCTCTCCAGAGCATTAGCCTCGGAAACTTTGATGTGAACTTGGAGGTTCCGGCCAACCCTAGTGATGACGACGAAGTCATTGGTTTGCTGCGCAATGTCCAGGTTTCTGCCAATCGCCTTAAAGCTTATTTGACAGAGACGACTGCTTTTGCCGTCACTCAGAAGCAGCTCGACACAGCTAAAGCGATTCAGCGCGATTTCCTGCTGCAGGTACTCCCCACTTCTCCTGCATATCAAGCCGCTGTAATTTCTCGGCCCGCTTTGGAGATTGGTGCTGATTGGTACGACATGATTGATGCCGGCAACTACGTCGTTTTTGTTGTCGCAGATGTGTGTGATAAGGGTGTTCCATCTGCTCTTTATATGTCAGTTTTCCGTAGCCTCATCCGCTCGAAACTTCTTGAGCACTTGTCGGATCTCGACTGTTCAATGAATGCGTCTGAAGTCATTACTGATGCCATTGTTCGCACTAATGACTATATGGCCGATAATCAGAATTCGTCGATGATGTTTGCCACGGTCCTCATTGCGGCTGTTAGCAAGAAGGACGGACGTATGTCTTACCTCTGTGCGGGCCATGAAACTCCTTACGTTATAAGGGCTGGTGCGATAGTGCCACTTGATCAAGTTAGCGGTCCGGCTATTGGTCTTTTTGGTGGCGCCACTTACTCCGTTTCGGAATATAATCTCCGGGCAGGAGATCGCCTCGTTCTGTATAGCGATGGCCTGGTTGATGCCAGGAGCCCTTCTGATCAGGCATTTGGGCACGACCGGTTGGAGGCCCTTCTTTGTTCCGCGCATCCTGGAACTGCGTCTCAATTGCTTGATGTCATTGTGGCTTCCGTCGACGAGCATATGAACCAGGCCGATCAGTTTGATGACCTTACCATTATGATCTTTGAGTGGCTGGGTCTTTGATCGGATTCTTTTTCTTGTGCTGATTCACTTGTTCCTGAAACTTCTCTGATGCGATCCCGCCTTCGTCCGTGATATCAATCATCTTGTGTTTATCGCTCTCTCCGCTTTTCTCAGCTTGCTTTGGCATCCCCTCGATGAAGGCCCAAGTCAATCCGTATCCTGTGTTTTAGAGCTCTTGCTTGCGCCTGGCTATTTCACGATTGCTGCAGGGACCCGCCTCGCCTGTAACTGAGGCCTCGTGGGTGGAGTTTGTGCGCACGTCGATCTTTCTCTGCGCCCTTCAAGGTCTTCTGCTGATGTCATAGTTATCATTGCTTCTAGAGATTCTCTGGGCTCGCTTGCGACAACCTGATGAGTTCACAGGTGTGGGGCGTACAAGCGGCTCCGCTCTGGTCCACCTATCAGGCTTAAGGGGCTGACTTATAAAACGGACGTCGGCAAACTGTCGATAGGTGCCGTTTCCCTCTGATCTCAACTGCCAATACGTTTCCAACTCTGGCGTCATTCTTCGACACCATCGCTAGGGCGATGCCTGCCTCAAGGCTTGGTGACCAACCCCCACTCGTAATGACGCCAACCGCGTCGCTTCCCCCGTCTGCCGATTGTTTGAACACGAGATAGCCAGCGCGAGGGATGGCCTTGTCGTGCAGTTTGAGGCCGACCAAGCGCTGTTGAACGCCCGCTGCAGTTTGTGCTTCCAGGGCTTCGCGTCCAACGAATGGTTTCGGCATGTCCAGGTGCACCAGCCAGCCCAACCCCGCTTCCAACGGTGTTGTGTTCGCATCCATATCGCTGCCATAGAGATGCATGGCCGCTTCCAAGCGCAGCGTGTCACGCGCGCCCAGGCCGCAGGGTTGGATGCCTCGCTCGAGGCACTGGTTCCAGAAGGCCTGACCGGCCTGGCGTGGTAGCAGCAGTTCGAAGCCGTCTTCTCCCGTGTAGCCGGTGCGGGCCACAAAGGCCTCGCCGATCCCTGGGAGTGCCAGCTGGCGGTGTCCGAAGCGGGGTAGGCCTGCCAGGGAGGTGCCGCTGATCGCTTCCAGCTGTGTTGCGGCCTCGGGTCCCTGGAGCGCCATCAGCACTCCATCGCTTTTGTGGTCGTTTACCTGGATGCCGGCTGGCTCCAGCTGGCTGCGAATCCAGGCGGTGTCGGCCTCGGCGCAGGCGGCATTGATCACCAGCAACAGCTCGTGGGCCTGGGTGGTCTCGTCCCAGCCACGGTCGTAGACGATTAGGTCGTCACGGATGCCGCCCTGCTCGTTGAGCAGCACCGTGTAGCAGGCCTCGCCGGGCCCGATGCGAAACAGATCGGTGGGCACGAGGCCCTGCAGCACGTCTTTGGCGCCAGGCCCGCTGAGGCGCAGCACCCCCATGTGGGAGATGTCGAACAGGCCGCAGCGCTCGCGTACGGCTTTGTGTTCCTGCAGCAGGCCAGCGAACTGCACGGCCATCTCCCAGCCGGCGAACGGCACCATCCGGCCCCCGGCGCTGCACGCCGCTTCAAACAGGGGGGTGCGCAGCAGCGCTTTAGGTGCAGCCATAGCGGAGCGGCGGAGGCACGGATCCTATGGAGCGTGCTGAACCGTTTGCTTTCAACAAGCCGAAGAGATCCGGGAGGTTCAGAGCGGCTGGTGGTTCATCCCAAACAAGCTGCCTACGTTGGGCAACCATCGAGCCCCCGCATGGGCAACCGTGCTTGCTGTCGCAGCTGCCGCCACTGCACCCCTCCCAGCGGGGTGGAGATGGGCTGGTGCCAGCTGCGCAAGCTGCCGATCCATGCTGAATTGGCTTCAGAGCTGTGGTGCCATCACTGGACCGCCCGCCCGCCGCGGTTGCCGGTGATGGGCGATAGCCAAGGGGGCCTTGAGCCGGAGCGCTGCAATCAGCAGCTGGCCCTGGCCGACGTCCTGGAGACCTAAAGAGAATCGAAAGATCCCCCTGGAGAGCAGCGCTTGTAGCTCTGCGCTACGCGGCTCTGGAACGACGGTGCCAAGCTGGTCTGAAGACAGCTCCGTGAGGGAAGGGGTTGATGGTCACTGCCAGCGTTGCCAATCCGATCGAACTGATGTCCACCCAGGTGGACAGCGAGACCATTTCATTCCCCACTGGCGGCTCGATTTTCAGTCGTGGTCAGGCGGCGGATGCGATCTATGGCGTGAGGCGCGGCATCGTTGAGGTGATCAACCCTGCGGGTGACAAGCTTTGCTACCGCCCTGGCGAGCTGTTCAGCTACGAAGACATCGTCTGGAACGAGGATGTGCGCCATAACGACGCCGTGGCGCGCACCCCGGTGGAATTGGTGCGCCTGGACCGGCTGCGCTTCCTCAACCTGCTCCACAACCACCCCACCCTGGCGATCCTGCTGATTGGCCAACAGCACGAGCGCCTGCGGGAGCAGCGCTCCAGCGGCACCTGCGCGTATTGATCTAACGGTCGAGCAGGAACAGCAGGCTGCGCACCACCTTTGAGGCGAGCACGCTGCTCACCCCGGTGGGATCGAGCATGGGCGCCAGCTCCACCACGTCGGCGGCCACCAGGTCGTGGTGCCGCAGCTCATCCACCAAGGCGGCGAAGTCGCTCCAGAGGAAGCCGCCTGGTTCGGGTGTGCCGGTGCCCGCCATGACGGCAGGGTCAAACCAGTCGAGATCCACGGTGAGATATATCGGCTTGCCGCGAAGGGGCTTGAGCGATTCGGCCATGCGTTCGATCGCCACCAGGCGGCCGGTTTGGCGCAATTCGGAAAACTCCTCGCGGGTGCCGCTGCGAATGGCGATCTGCAGCAGCTGTTGGCTGGGCAGCACCTCCAGGCAGCGGCGCATGGCGCAGGCATGGCTGTGGTGGGCGCCGAGCCATTCGTGGCGCAGGTCGGCGTGGGCATCCAGCTGGATCAACACCAGCTCGGGGTGCTGTTCCGCCACGGCCGCCACGGCGCCGGAGCTGATCGAGTGCTCCCCGCCGAGCATCAGCGGCTTGAGCCCGAGGGCCAGCACGGTTTCGGTGGCCTGCTTCACCGCTGCCACCACCGGCTCCGGTGCACCGAAGGGAATGTCCACCGCGCCGAGGTCGGCGATGGCCAGCTCGTCAAGGTCGCGATCCAGCTGCGGGCAGTAGCTCTCCAGCCCGGAGCTCACCTCCCGGATGGCAGCTGGGCCAAAGCGGGTGCCAGGCCGGAAGGAGGTGGTGCCGTCATAGGGCACGCCGAACAGGCCCACACGGCAACCGGCGGGATTGCGCTGGCTGCCCATGTAGATGGCGCCGTCGGTGTCGAAGAGAGAGAGGTCGGGCATGGCTTCAGGCGCGGAGGGCGCGTTCGATGGCGGCGGGGATGGCGTCGAATGCGCCGCGCTGCCAGCGGGGGCTCCAGATCTCGCAGCCCTCGGCCACCGCTGCGGCGCGGGCTGGATCCGGCTCGAGGTAGCGGCGGCCGTCGGTGGCGGCAAAGGTCCAGCTCCACCAGCCGCTTGGATACATCGGCACCCAGCCGTACATCGGATCGGCGTGGCCGAACACCTCGCGGATCACCTTCACGGTGTCGATGTGCACCTGGCGGAAGGCCTCGGGTGATTCGCTCTGGGTGGCGAACACGCCGCCGGGCTTAAGGATGCGGCGGCACTGCTCAAAGAAGGCGCGGTTGAACAGCCCCTCGGCCGGACCGGCTGGATCGGAGCCGTCCACGATCACCACGTCGTAGCTGGCGTCTGGAGCGTTGGCGGCCCAGGCGATGCCATCGCCCACGGTGAGGTGGAAGCGGGGATCGCTCCAGCAGCCTCCGCCAATCGAGGGCAGGTGCTGCTGGCTCCACTCCACCACCAGCCCGTCGATCTCCACCATGTCGAGGTGCTGCACACCGGGGTGGCGCAGGCACTCGCGGGCGGTGCCGCCATCGCCGCCGCCAATTACGAGCACCCGCTCAACCTGTGCAGCGCCGCACAGGGCCGGATGCACGATCGATTCGTGGTAGTGCCGCTCCTGCTGCTCGGCCGTCATCCAGCAGCCATCGAGCAGCAGCCCCTTGCCGTAGCGCTCGCTCTCGATGATCGTCACCCGCTGGAAGGGGGACTGGTCTTCGGCGATGACGCGGCCGGCAAGGCCGTAGCGCACGCCGTCGAAAATCTCATCCACCCAGCCGGGGGTGGGGGCGGGCGCGCTGCTCACAGGCCTGGTCTGATGGACGCTTCCAGCTAAGCCTCCCATCCGGTGCTGTTCGGGAAGGCCACGCTGTAGAAGGCCACTCCGTCGTTGCGCCAGCCCTGCTCCAGCCATTGGCGGCGCTCCAAGCGTGAGGCTGTGGTGGCGTGTTGGCCATTGGGCGAGAGCAGCTGCCACACCGGATCGAGGCCCCGCAGCGGTTCCGCATACGCCGTGAACACGGTGCCGTTGTTGCGGTAACCGGCCTGCTCCAGCCGGCTGATCTGGCGTGGATTGGCGGTGTACACAGAGTCATCGCGCTGCGTGCTGCGCAGCTCCACCACATCGGCTGTGTAGCTGTCGTTGGGGTTGGCGGCAAAGGGCACGTCCACCAGCTCCCAGTCGCCGGAGTTCACCCAGTTGTTGGCCTGTGAGGAGCTGCTGGTCAGGCGCCATTCGCCGGTGATCGGATCCCGCAGGCGGAAGGTCACGGCCAGGTCGTCGGCGCTGTCGTAGCCGGCCAGGCTCTGATCGGCCCAGCTCACCGTGGCGGGCTCCTGTAGAGCGAACTCCACAGCGAGGGTTTGCCCCGGTGAGGGTTGGGTGTAGCGGTAGGCGGGCAGCGGCGCGGTGCCGGGGCCGCCGGGGTTGTAGATGGGGCTGTGGGTGCCCAGGCGTGGATCAGGCAGCACCACGCTCTCCAGGGCCCGGATCGCCTTGGGGTTGGAGGCCTTGATGATGAGGTCGAACTGGTTGTCGTGGTCTTCCGAATAGGTGTAATCCGGATCGGCGGAAGGCCCGTTGCCCAAATCGGCGATGCCCTTCACCTTGAGGGTGCCGCCCTTCACCTTCACGGAGGTGCCGGCTTCTCCGATGGTGATCGCCTCGCCAGCAGGGCCTTGGGCGGTGAGTTGGAAGAAACGCGCGAACTCCTGGGGTAGAAAGCCGCTCACGCCATCGGGTGAGAAGCCGCCGGAGGTGAACAGCCTCAGCCGGTAGAGCTTGTCGCTGGTGCCGTAGTACTCCACGCCGTGGTTGGCCACGGAGTTGGGGAAAGCCGGTGCGGGGTAATCCCCGGCCAGCGAGAGCCGGCTGAGCTTGGCGCCCACCAGGGTGGGGCCGTTGAAGGGGTCGTAGGGGTTATTGCTGGTCTGGCTGAGGCCGGTGCCATCCACGAGGCCCTTGGGGGTGATCAGCTGCACAGGGGTGCCACTGCCGTTCACCACTTCGAAGCGCACCGGATGCACGGCATTGGGGTCGCCAGTTTGCAGGCGGTTGGCGTAGTAGCCGAAGGCCACCACGGTCTGGCGCTCGTTGAAGTCGAGGTTGGGGTTCTGGGCCACGTAGAGGGGCGTGACCACCTCGCCGGTGTTCAGGTGAATGCGGAAGTTCTCGGGTAGCACCGTGCTCGGCAGCAGCGGGTGGCTGAATTCGATCGGCATCGCATCCATGAAGGTCTGCGTGGCCGTGCTGTTGCTGAAGCCAGCGATCTGAACCCCAGCCGGCGAAACGCCTGAGGTGATGTTGCGCAGTGGTGCGGCTGGATCCAGGCCCAGTAGCTCCTGCACCACCCCAGCGCCTGCTGTTTCAGCCAGGCCGATCTGGTTTTCACTCAGCAGGCCAGGGATTCCGGTGATGCCCTCGAAGCCCAGTCCCGCCGCCAGGATCCGTGGTGTGCTGTTGGCGCCGCCGTAGATGTCGGCGCGGATCACGATGTTGCGATGGAGCTGGTCGTAGCTGGAACCCTGGCCCATGGCGATCGCGGCAGTGAGTGCACTGCAGGCATGCTTGTGGCTTGGATTGATTTCGGCAACTGGATCTGCGACTGAGTGAGCGCTGGCTGATTCCCGCGGCAGAGCTGCGCTGGCGTTTCTCGCGCTCCAGTGGGCCTGGAGGCCAGAACGTGAACACCACCGATTCGCGGGTGGAGCTGCTGTTCGATCTGGCGGCGACGCCGTCGCTGCCGCCGCATCTGCAGGCTCGGGCGTTGCGCCGTCTGGAGGCGCGACTGGTGGAGGGTTGCGTGGTGATCGCGGCCAGCGAGCACCGCTCCCAATGGCAGAACCGCGTGGCCGCCCAGCGGCGCCTGGTGGAGTTGCTGCAGGAGGCGATCAAGCCACCGCCGCCGCCGCGGCGCGCCACCAAGCCCACACGCGGCTCGGTGCAACGGCGGTTGGAGGCCAAGAAGCAGCGCAGCGCCGTGAAACAGCAGCGGCGCGGGCGGATTCAGCCGCCGGACGACTGAGCGGCCCGAATCTCAGCTTTTGCCTGCTGCCAAAGGCCCTCCAGTTCCCGGATGCTGCGCCCCTGCAGGTTTCCGCTTAGGGCGGCCTCCACGCGGGAAAAGCGATCCAGGAAACGGTGGTTGGTGCCGGCCAGGCCGGTCTCTGGATCAATGCCGCACCAGCGGGCCACGTTCACCAGGGTGAACAGCACATCGCCGAGTTCCTCCTGGGCGTGCGCCTTGTTGCCGCTGGCTACGGCTTCCTTGAGCTCATCGAGCTCCTCGTGCACTTTTTCCCACACGCCGGCCATGTCGTCCCACTCGAAGCCCGCGGCGGCAGCCTTCTTGGAGATGGTCATGGCGCCTGCGAGGGCGGGCTGGCCGCGCACTTTGCCGGCGAGGCGATCACTGAGGGGGCTGGCGGAGGGGGCGCCGGCAGCATCGGCAGCCTGTTCTTCTGCCTTGATGGCCTCCCAGCTGGCCTTCACCGCCGCACTGTCGGCGGCTTCGGCATCCGCGAACACATGGGGATGGCGCCGCACCAGCTTGTCGCTGATCCCGGCAGCGATCTCGGCCAGATCAAACCGTTGCTCCTCCTGGGCGATCTGGGCATGTAGCACCACCTGCAGCAGCAGATCGCCCAGCTCCTCTTTGAGATGGGCGTCATCGCCGTGTCGGATCGCATCGGCCACCTCATGGGCTTCCTCCAGCACGTAGGGCACCAGCGAGGCGTGGGTCTGCTCTAGGTCCCATGGGCAGCCACCCTCTGGATCCCGGAGTTGTGCCACCACCGCGATCAGCTCGCTCAGGGCTTCGGTGGCGGCAGAGGAGGCGGCCATGGATTGGGAAGACATCCGGTTCAGCGCAGTCTGCGCCGCCTACGGCGCAGGACCCGTGGCAGGCGAGGCAGAGGATCGCCGTCCTGGATCAGGTGCAACCAGGCGCTGGCCTCCACGCCGCTCAGCACCGCCAGACAGAGGCCGCGTTGCTTCAGCCACCACTGCTGCAACTGCTCAAAGAGGGCGCTGGGGGGAGGGCTGCCCCAGGGATGCAGCAGCCAGGTCAGCCCTGCGATCAGGGCGGCGAGGTAGAGCAGCCGGCCGGCGCTGCCGAGTAGGGGCGAATGGGAGAGCAGGGAACGATGCCGCAGCAGGTTGCGGTAGGGCCACCACAGCAGCCGCAGCGGCCCCCAACGCCGGCTTGGATTGGAGCGGGTGTCGAGGTCTGGCGACAGCCAGAGCCCGCCGATCAGGAAGGCCAGACCACCGGCCACCAGACCACCGAGCCCCAGCCAGGGTGCCCACAGCAGGCCAAAGGGCAGAGCCAGCAGCCAGGTGGCGCGATCGTGCTGCTGGCCGTTGGCCATGGCGGGGTGCGACAGCTGGGCTGCAGAATGGCGCAACCGCCCGGTTAGCTCAGCGGTAGAGCGCCTGCCTTACAAGCAGGATGTCGCTGGTTCGAACCCGGCACCGGGCACTTCCATCCCAGACGAAGCCTGGGTTACGAGGGCTGACGCAATCGCAATCCGTAGCGACGTCTCGTGAGTTGCCGGTTGACCATGGCCAGAACACTCCTCGCATCTGCCGCGATGCCCTGTCTTTTGGGCGCGACAGCAGCTTTCGCCGCGCCGCCGGCGTCGTTGCTGGGAGGTCTGCCTGCGTCAACGAAGAAATCTCTTGCTCCCCTGTTCACGGCGAATGCCATCGGACAAACCGGCCTGAACGGTCCAATCCCTGGTTCTCCTGCCGAGCTGTTGGATCGGCTGCGCCAATCCCTCACCTAGGCGGGATATGCCGAGCAGCCCATCCGCACCACTGTTGGAGCTTGGGGGTTTTCCGCAACCTGGGCGACCCCAGCCGGGGTCACGGTTGATGGCACGCCTCAGCGTCAGCATGCTGTGCTTGTGACCCAGGCGACAGCGCTGGCGCCTGGAAAGCTCAACCTCAACATTCACTTTGAAGCTGTAGCACCGATCGCTCAGCCTTCACAACCTGCTCAGCAGCAGCCAGCGACATCTCAGCCGTCCTCAGGCGTCCCCCAGCCCAGAGGGTTGTTCTGAACTCAGCTCTTCAGTTAGGCAGCAAAGCGCCAAGCCGGGTTCGGAAATCGCCTTTGGGCATACCGCCTTTGAGTTCGCCGTGGATCGTGAACTCGCCTTCTGGTTCACTCACCACCAGGTAGGTGGGCCAGCCCATGCCCTGTTTGTCGGGGTACTGGGCTAGCAGCACGCGGCGATAGCGGCGATAGGTCTCGGTGTCCTGAAGCATCACGCTCACAAAGCTGCAGCCCAGTTCTGTGCAGACCTTTGCGTCGTAATGGCTCATGCGGTGGCACGTACCGCAGTCTTCCGAGCTGAACTTCAAAACGGTGTAGCGCATCGGTGAGGCGTGATTGCCTTCAAATTAGCCACCGCCTTCGATCGATGCTGAGCCATGGCAAAGATGTTCATATAGCTCGAGCTGTAGTTGATTGCGGAGGATCAGGTTGCTCTCATTTGGAACCCATCGGTGCCGGTGCGGCAGTTGATCGGGAGTGCAGCAAATCAACCCGCTGCCATAGGTTGCCTGAAGGGGGAACACGGCAAACCGCTTCGCCCTGAAGACAGCAGGGCCCTTGCTCTGCATCTGCCCATCAAGACACATCCACGGCGACGGATCTATCGCAATGACGAAGACGGTGCGACCGCAACCGCCTTTGCCCGAGGCTGGGCTCACATGGCCACCATGTTGGACAATCAGCTTTACCTATCAATTTCTTGCTTCCATGTCGCGTTCGGTCGAATGATCCGGCAATCGGCGGGACATTCGAGCATGTTCTCGATGAGTGGATCTCAAGGTCCCGATTGGGTGCGAGCACATCAACTTGGGGTGCCCACTGTTTTTGGCTTCTGACAACTTGACGGAACAGATCACCTAGGTCAGTTGCGATCAAATCAAGCGTGTCGGCACTGCTCTTGCGACGAACCGTAGAGACAGAAGTTTCAGACAATCTTTTGATTTCATCTCGAGATAGGTCTTAGGGTAAATAGAAATAACTTGTAGGCCGTAGTCTTGGATCAGCATAGAGATGCTTTGGGGTTACTGATTGAGCAGGAGCGCAGCCGCGTTCAGGAACTGCTTGGGATTCGCCATGGCCGAATGGCGGCAACGCCATTTACCTATTTTCGTGGTGCAGCCATCGTTATGGCTTCAGATCTTGCGCAGATGCCGAATTCGGGTCTGATGGTTCAGCTCTGTGGAGACGCACATATTATGAATTTCGGTTTTTATGCATCACCTGAGCGTCAGCTTCTCTTCGACATTAATGATTTTGACGAAACTTTTCCTGGGCCATATGAATGGGATGTTATTCGGCTGGCAACGAGCATTCTCTTGGCAGCGCAAAGCAATGGATTGGGATGGGAGGACCAGAAGCAGATTTGCATCGCTGCCTTGTGTTCCTACGCCGAGGCAATGGCTGAGTTTGCTGAGATGTCCTTTTGGGCCATGTGGCCATCTCATCTCTCTAGGCAACGGCTGTTGGACAAGGGCGGAAGCAAGAATCTTAGGAATCACCTTAAGGGAGTTGTATCGACCGCCCTAAAGCGTGATAGTCGCCAAGCTGTCAGGAAGCTTTGCGAGATTGGCGTGGATGGTGAATACCGCTTCAAAAATGATCCACCGTTGATCTGGCGGACCGAGCAGCTACCTGAGTCCTGGAGAGAAAGGCTCGACTGGGATGAGTGGGGTCCGCAAATGTTTGCAAGTTATTTCAAGTCCGTCCGACCCGAGGTTCGGCATGTTTTCTCTCATTATCGCCTGGTTGATAGTGCAATTAAGGTGGTGGGGGTGGGTTCAGTTGGAACCCGCTGCTCCATCAGCCTATTTGTTGGCAAACATCCTGATGACCTGTTGATTTTGCAGGGTAAGGAAGCAGTATCTTCTGTTTTGGCAAGCTATCTAAGCTTGCCCTCGCCTGAGCATCAGGGGCAACGAGTTGTCGAGGGTCAGCGATTGATGCAAACGGCAAGCGACTTTTTTCTGGGATGGGCATCAAGTCCTCTTGGAGAACATTCCTATATTCGCCACTTTCGCGACTGGAAAGGATCTGTTGACTTGAACCGCTTGGACCCCAAAGGGCTCGTTGACTATGCTCAATTGTGTGCTTGGACAATCGCAAAAGCTCATGCGAGAACTGGGGAACGTGTTGCGATTGCTGAGCATATTGGCAAGCCAAAAAAATTTGCTCGACTAATTCTCGAGCAAGCCATCTATCACGCTCGACTGAATGATATCGACTACTCAAGACTTCTTGATGCCATGGCCGCGGGAACAGTAGCGGCCAGTGATATCAATGTCTAGATCTGGCTGCATGCTTCATTTCTATGCACTTCGTTGTGCTGGGTGCTAGCTTTCTGGGGTTCTCGCGAAAGATTGGCCAAGTTGTTGTTCGCGCAGGAATATCCCTGATTAGCGCCTTATTTTGCGGCTTTGGACATGGTTCTTGTCGTTGCTGCGCGATTCGCATTGCGTGAAGTATGTCGATGTCTCAATGTGAGAGGTTGGTCCTTGTGGCATCAATGTCCACACAGATGATGGCGAAAGCTTGGGTTTCTTGTGTCTCATGCTGGTTGCACCACAACCCAGACTGAAGCATCTGATCGAGATAAGCTCCGCCAGGTTGATCTACCAATATCTAAATTTGTACCCAAGCAGACTAGGTTGTTAGGCTCTGCCCAAATGGTATCAGGAGCGTCATCCTTCATTGCACTGACCATCTCGAAGGTGGCATTATGTATTGACTGCGGATCTGGAGACGATGCGGCTGCGCTGGCTTAGGACCATCCTGGTTGCTTTTCTAACACTCTTGATGGTGGTTGTCGGACCTCGAGCCGCTCTTCGAGCTGCTGCGCCACTGCCAGACCTTGTTGTAGCTCAGAGTCAGGCGGAGACTTTATCTCCGGGTGATTCTCCGATCATTCCAATTACCCAGCAGCCCTTTTATCCAGAGCTGCTGGCTGTATCCAAGCGCTGGGCAGATGCACCCTTGAGCAGGGTGGCTGGTGACAGCCCGAGAGAGACGCTGCTTAACTTTTATGCCGTGATGACACGGGTGTATGACGAGCTGCAGTTCTCTAACAGGTTGCTTGATCAAGAGAAAGGTCTTTTTTGGAGTGCTGATGCCCGTCAGCATATTGCGGAGGCTGACGAGCTGTTTTTTCTTGCTGTACAAGCTCTCGATGCCAGTGTCTTCCCTGAAGGTGTTCGCTCCGATATGGCTCAAGAGACGGCGATTCAGCTGAAGGAAGTGCTTGATTATGTCCTGACTCATAGCGATGTTCCGATTGATATTCCAGATCAGGCTGGTCTTAAAGCTCTTAATGAGCAGCGCAGTAAAAGCGCTGAAAGCTGGACACTTCCACTCACGACTATCACGCTGACTGACGAAGGGGCAGATTCTCAGGCCGAACCAGGCTTTCTGTTTTCGGGTACGACTGTTCTCCATGTTGGCCGAATGTATCAGCGTATCCTCAATCTGCCCAGCGTGGATCAGCCCTACGCGTCTCCCGGTTTTTATAAGGGTTTTATTCAAACCCCGGGCTTCTTGGCTCCCCCCTTGTGGTATTTGAAGCTGCCTCAGGATGTTCGAAGTCTTTTCGAGATTTCTCTCCAAGGCCAGACCACGCTTCAGATCTTTGCCACTCTGGTCACGCTTCTGCTCTACTTCGTAGTGCTCTCGTGGCTGTCCCGGCGTCTTCTTCAAACCTACCGCTATTGGCAAAGTGAGATTGATGAAGCCGCCTCTTCTGCTCGCCCTTGGTATCAAGCCAATGTGTCTTGGTATCGGGTGTTGCTCGTGGTGCCCCTGTTGCCTTTGACCCGCTTCAGTGAAGTCTTTATTGATGACTATGTGAACTTCACCGGTGTTCCGCTGCTGGTTGTCACGTATCTTCTGTATATCTTCTACTTTATTGCCGCTGGTTTTTTCTTTTTCTATTTCTTTGAGGCCCTCGGCCGCACGACCTCGAAGAGGCTTGTTCGTTGGCGTGGTGGCGGCTCGGAGCTTCAGTTGCGGCGTGTGAGCAATTTGGTGATGCCCGCGTGCCGTGTGATGGGCGGCTTGGTCGCGGTTGTAATGGTCTATCGGCTGCTTGTTGTGTTGGGGTTGCCTCCCACCACTGTGCTTGCTTTTTCGGCTGTGCCTGGTCTGGCGATTGGCCTTGGTGCTTCCAAGTTGCTGGGTAATTTGTTTGGAGGTCTATCGATTCAGACTGATAGGCCCGTGCGCGTTGGTGAATTCTGCCGGATCGGCGACAACCTTGGTTTTGTCAGCAAGATCGGGTTGCGCTCGCTCGAGCTTCAGACCCTCGAGAGCAGGGTCACAATCCCTAACGCGATTGTCGATGAACAGACGATCATTAACTTCTCCCGTCGCCAGTCGGGGGGCGATGCTTTTCCCACTCAGTCTTTATTGCTGCGTCTTGTCGTCACCAGGAAGTTCAACCCTGATCAGCTCGCTGATCTGCTCCATTTCGCCCGCTTGGCTGTTGTGACTATTGAGGGTGTGAAGGAGCCGCTCGTCAGTTTTGAGGAGGCAGATACTGAAGGCTCTGCCCTTCTCTGCTATTGCTTGGTGGCGGTCCAGTCCTGGGATCAGTACATTGTGATGCGAGAGCGCATCTTGCTTCGACTCGAACAAGTAGTCGAGCAGATTCATCTGTCTCAACGCTCGATTGGCGTGAGCTACGACACCACAATGGAGCAGCTTGAACGGATCCCATCTTTGATTCACGAACTGGTCGAGCGCGATCCGTTATTGAGACTCCAGTCTTGCCGTCT
This sequence comes from Cyanobacteriota bacterium, assembly GCA_041174205.1. Taxonomy (GTDB): domain Bacteria; phylum Cyanobacteriota; class Cyanobacteriia; order PCC-6307; family Cyanobiaceae; genus Vulcanococcus. The sequence continues at coordinate 14,850 of JBEDHJ010000196.1, forward strand.
GATGACGATTGCTGCATTTAGCTATGATTTCAATTTTAGGTTTCATGCTCATCACGCGACGCTTGGTGCGCTAAAGGATGCCATTAATAGGCTCAATAAAGACTTGCTGGCTTGCTTTGCGGCAGAAGGGATTGAGATCCCATATCCCACGGCCGTGGAGATTCGGAAAGAAGTCTGAATCGCTCTGTTAATGCCAGTATGTACTCGAGCCTGGCTGTGAATCAGGGATTCGTTGTTCTGAGTCATCTCCGGACCCTGCTCTTCGGCATTCCACCTTTGAGTTCGCCGTGGATTGTGCAGTCGTCCTTGGGATCACTCACCAGCAGATGGGTCAGCCATCCCATGCTTTGTTTGTCGGGGTACTAGGCGAGGAGCACGCGGCTATTTAGGCATATCGGTGTCTTGCAGCTTTGTGCTCACGAATCTGCAGCTCAATTCAGTGCAAATCGTTGCCTTACAACGGCTCATGCGTTGGCACGTCGCTCAATCGTCAGAGCTGCACTTGGAACCGTGTAGTCCAACGGTTGGACTTCATGGCTGGGACGATAGTCATCACCTTATGGGCGCGTTTCTGGCCATGGATGAGTGAACACAACTATGCTCAGGGGAGGGTGCGCTCGCTCGAATACGCCTGGCGATGCCATGGGTGATTCATGCACGGGTTTTTTCATGACTGGCGTTGCTGTTGCAAGAGTCGCCAGGCCTCCTGGGGGTCGACGCCCCGGTAGCAGAGGTTGACCCAGGAGCGCAGCGGGCCCAGCCAATCCTCAGGATCCGGACGACGCAGCAGCTCCAGCACCGAGAGCCGTGTTGTGGGCGGCGGTGGCACAGGGAGGCTGAACGAACTGCTCAGAGCATTCCCCGATCGATCAGCTCTTCGCTCACCTGCCAGAGCTGCTCGCGGCCGCTGCGCTCCAGCGCTGCGGGGGCAATGCGGCAAACCTTTGGATAGCCCTTCAGGTTGGCCAGCCCGCCAGGTCCGTAGAAAGCGCCGGCCTTGGCCTCAGGAGCCGTAGCCGCATAGAGCTGAGGCAGAGCTCCCATGGCGGCGCTCTGGAACAGCGGATCCATCAGGCGATACGCCACGGCTTCCAGGCTTGATCCGCGCGCGGCCACGGAGGTGGGTTGCAAGTTGGTGCGGGCCAGGCCTGGATGGGCGGCGATCGAGCGCACTTGGCTGCCTGCCGCCTCGAGCCGCTGCTGGAGCTCCAGCGTCGTCATGACGTTGGCCAACTTGCTCTGGGCGTAAGCGGCCCAGGCGTCATAGCGGCGTTCGCCCTGCAGGTTGTCGAAGGCGATCCGGCCGAAGTAGGAGGCGCCGGAGCTCACATGCACCACGCGGCCATCCGGACGCAGCAATGGCAGCAGCTGTTGGGTGAGGGCGAAGTGCCCCAGGTGATTCACCGCAAACTGAAGCTCGTGGCCCTGAGCGCTGAGTTGGCGTGGCGGGGCCATCACACCGGCGTTGTTGATCAGCAGATCGAGGGTGCCCAGTTGGTCGGCCAGCTGCGCAGCCCCGCGGCGCACGCTCACCAGATCCGCCAGATCCAGCTGAAGCGGGATCAGCTCGCCCGAGCTGTCAGGTTGCAACTCCTGTCGAGCTCGCTCCGCCCGCTCCAGGGTGCGGCAGGCCAGCACCACCCGAGCCCCCCGCTGCACGAGGGCCCGCGCGGTTTCCAGCCCCAGGCCGCTGTTGGCACCGGTGATCAAGGCTGTGCGGCCGCTCTGGTCGGGGATGTCGGCGCAGGTCCAGGGCGGCATGGCGGGCAGAGGCATGGGGCAATCCTGGCGAGCGACCTACGGTGTTGGTGGGTCTCAGGCGCTTCGGGTGTGGGGATTGATCCGGCCTTAATCCGCGCTGATGCGGAAAGCCTGCGGCTGCTGAGGCAGTTGTTTCCGGCTGACGCCTCAGGCCTGGCTCAAGTGCGCTACGGCCTGACGGCCGCCGGGGTGTCCACCACGGATCTGATGCGCTCAGAGCAGGCGGGTTCGCCGGCGTTGTCCTTCAGCAGCGACGAGGACGCCTTTATCGCTGAGGTGTTCGAGCGGCTTTCGCAACAGATCGCCCTGCGGCCCCAGCGCTCCTCCAGTGCGGCGGAACCGTTTCAGTTGGCCTCGGTGTCGAGGGTTCAGGGTGAGGACGCCATCACGGGGATCACCTACAGCAGTTTCACGACCCTGAATGAACGGGTTGTGCGCGATGAGTCGTACCTATTGATTGAGTTGGAGTTGGCCGATGATCCCGGTCTGTCGGCCTCAGAAAAGGGCGCGATCGTGCATGAACTTGGCCATGCCTTAGGACTCGATCACCCAGGTGGCTATCCCGAGGACCCTGCTTACGACGATCGTGACACGATCATGTCGTACAACATCGGAGGGGATGAAGCGGCGACTTGGTTTTCGGAGAGTGATCTCGCGGTGCTGCGTGAGATCTGGGGCGGAGTGGAAGGGGCTTCTGCTTCATCCCCTTCTGGCGATGCCTCGGATTCCGTCTTTCGAATTGATCAGTTGATCAGTGGTGGGGTGTTGTTGGAGGGCTTTGATCCTTTGGCGGGTGACGTGATCGAGCTCAATGCCGATCTGTTGCCCGCCGCCACAGTGCGCTTGAGGTCGGTTGCTTCGGCGCGTCAGCTGCGTCAAGCCCAGCGCCGTCGCGATGCCCTTGTATTTGATGACCGCACCAGCACGCTTTATCTCAACGCCAATGGCCGCTTGGCTGGCTGGGGGCAGGGCGGGGGTGTGTTGGCGCTGTTGG
>JBEDHJ010000197.1:0-5234 GCA_041174205.1 Cyanobacteriota bacterium
CCGCTGGGCTGCCGATCTTGATCCCCAGGCGTTGGGCTTCACCAGCCCCTAGCTCCACCACCTCATCCGCTAGTTCGTCGGGGCCGTAGCCGGGGCAAGGCAGCCGTGGGCAAGGGGGCACGTTGGCTTCGATCGAAATGACCCGGTCATCCCGGATGAACAGCATGTCCAGCGCGGCGTTGCAGCGATGCATCCAGTAGCGAAGGATTTGCGGGTCCCTGTGGGGAAACCACATGCCTCGAAGCGGTGGCAGAGGATCACGTAACTGAAGGCCGATCGCCTGCTCACGCTGTTCATCCGCTACTTCCAGTTGGATGCACGTTCCACTCGCCAAGCACCACTTGGCCTCAATCGGCAAAAGCTGAGGTGCGACTTGCGCCCGAACGCCTGACAACGGAATGGTCACAGTCAGCAGCCCCCAAGCGAGGCGGCGAATCAAGCGTGTGGTGTCCATTGGAGCGAACTAACGGGCAGGAGGGCCATCGCTGAGGCAATAACCCTGGCCGCGCACGGTGTGGATCAAACGTTTCTCGCCCTGCTCCTCAAGCTTTTGGCGCAAATAACGCACGTAGACCTCGATCACATTGCTGGCGGCGCCCTGCTGGTCGTGCCACACCTGCCGCAGGATCTGATCGCGGCTCAGCACCTGACCGCTGTGTTCCATCAACAGCAGCAGCAGGGCGTATTCGCGGGCGGTGAGCGGCACGAGCCGCTGGCCGCGGCGCACTTCATGGCGGCTGGGAACCAAGCTCAGATCACCCAGGCTGAGGCGATCTGCGGGCGGGCGACCCTTCTCCAGCAGCTTGCGGTGCAGCCGCAGCCGCATCAGCAGATCACTGGCGCCGGCGGATGACAGCCAGAAATCCGTGGCGCCGGAGCGCAGCATCCTGGAGCGAGCGGCAACGCTGTCGTCGCCGATATCCAGCAGCACCGGCACGGCCCCCAGCTGCTCCCGCAGCACCGGCAGTTGATCGGCGGCATCCATCCCCAGCACCACCACCTCGCAGCCGTTGCTGATCTGCTCAATGCCGACCCAGCAGCTGTAGCCCGAGGCCTCCAGCCGCGGGGCCAGTGCTTCGGCCTCCTGGCCCAGCAACAGCAGGGTGGTTCCGCTCAAGCCGGCCCGCCGCTGCTGGGTTTGGCCACGTGGGGCAGACCCCAGCCCAGCTTGTTGCGCAACACCTGGAAAAACTCGTGGTCCGCCAGCCGCACGAAGCGCACTGGGTGCTCACTGCGACGGATCAGCACGCGGTCCTCCGGCCACACATAACAACCGGCACTGCCGTCCACCACCATCATCAGTCGCTCGGGCGTGGCGGGAAACACCGTCACCGGCTCCTGATCGCTGAACACAAGAGCCCGGGAGGCCAGAGAGTGGGCGGCGATCGGGGTGAGCTGCAGCACCGGGCAGTCGGGGGTGATCACCGGCCCCCCGGCGCTGAGGGCATAGGCGGTGGAGCCGGTGGGGGTGGAGAGGATCACGCCATCGGCGGCGATGTCCACTGGGGCGTGGCGGCCCACGGCGATTTCGAAATGGCACATCGAGGTGAGCGGCTCGCGGTGCAGGGCCATCTCGTTGAGGCAGAGCACCTCCCAACGCCGCTGCTCTCCGCGCATCACACTCACCACCAAGGTGGTGCGCTCTTCCACGGTCCACTCGCCGGCGATCACCTGCTCGAGCGCCTGGTCGAGTTCGGGCAGATAGGTTTCGGCCAGAAAGCCCAGATGGCCGGTGTTGATCGTGAGGATCGGCACGTCGATTGGCGCCGTCATCCGCGCCGCCGAGAGCACCGTCCCGTCGCCGCCAAGCACCATGGCCATGGCGAGGCCCGGCTCAAAGTTGGCGGGCACGCAGGCGGCATGGCCCTTGGCCCGCAGGTGCTGGTCGGGGTTGGCGAAGCCCACCATTCCGGCGGAACTGCTGGCGCGCACCACGTCGAAGCCGGCGCCGCGCAGGCGCGTTTCGATGGCATCGGCGGTGGCCAGTGCCAGGTCCTTGCCGTCGTTAACGATCAGTCCGACGCAGGGCACTGACAGGGGCTGAAGATCAGCCGATTTTATGGCTGCTCTCCGGATCTGCTCAGCACGAGCAGACCACAGCCTCAGAACTGCTCCAAGAAGCGCAGATCGGAGGTGAACAGGCGGCGGATGTCATCAATGCCGTGGCGCACCATGCAGAAGCGCTCCACCCCAAGGCCGGCTGCAAAGCCGCTGTAGCGCTCGGGATCGATGCCCAGCCCTTCCAGCACCGCTGGATCCACCATCCCGCAGCCCATCACCTCCAGCCAGCGGCCCCGCCATTGCACATCCACCTCAGCGGAGGGTTCGGTGAAGGGGAAGTAGCTAGCGCGGAAGCGCACCGGCAGATCACCGAAGAAGCGCTGCAGGAAGGTGGTCACGGTGCCGCGCAAATGGCTGAAATCCAGCCCTTCATCGATGGCCAGCACTTCCACTTGGTGGAACACCGGCGAGTGGGTGGCATCCACGGCGTCGCGGCGATACACGCGGCCCGGGGCCACGATCCGCACCGGCGGCGGGTTCTTCTCCAGGTGGCGGATCTGAACCGGCGAGGTGTGGGTGCGCAGCAGCTCGTGCTCGCTCAAATAAAAGGTGTCCTGCATGTCCCGCGCCGGGTGGTGGGGCGGGATGTTGAGGGCGGTGAAGTTGTAGTGGTCGGTTTCGATCTCCGGGCCTTCCTCCACCCGATAGCCGAGGCCGGCAAAGATGTCGACGATTTCCTCAATCGTGCTGATCAGGGGATGGCGGTGGCCGGCCGGGATGTAGGTGGCAGGCATCGTCACATCCAGCGTTTCACCGGCGATGCGCTCCGCCATGGCGACGCTCTTCACCGCGCTCAGCCGTTCGCTCAACAGCCCCTGCACCTGCTCCTTGAGCACGTTGGCTCGCTGGCCCACTAGCGGCCGCTCATCGCCGGGCAGCTTGCCCATGGCGCCGAGCACCGCCGAGAGCTTGCCCTTCTTGCCCAGCAAGCCCACCCGCAGCTCTTCGAGCTCAGCGGCCGAGCTGGCCGCACTGATCGCCTTGGCGGCATCCGCTTCCAGCTGCTCCAGTTGTTCGGTGAGCTGCTGCAGGCTGATCGTGGCGCTCAAGGCTGTGTTCCGGAAGCCCGTGACTTTAAGAAGGCGGCCTCTAGCCTCCAGGCAGTCACCCCTGCGCCTTGCGGATCCTGATCAGCAACGACGACGGCGTCTTCGCCGACGGCATCCGCGCCCTGGCGGCTGAGGCGGCCGCCCGCGGTCATCAGGTGACGGTGGTCTGCCCGGATCAGGAGCGCTCCGCCACCGGCCATGGCCTCACCCTGCAGACCCCCCTGCGGGCTGAGCGGGCGGATGAACTGTTTGCCCCGGGGATCACTGCCTGGGCCTGCAGCGGCACCCCCAGCGACTGCGTGAAGCTGGCCCTGTTTGCACTGCTGGAGGAATGGCCCGATCTGGTGCTCTCCGGCATCAACCACGGCCCCAACCTCGGCACCGACACGCTCTATTCCGGCACCGTGAGCGCTGCCATGGAGGGCACGATCGAGGGCCTGCCCGCCCTGGCGGTGAGCAGTGCCGATTTCCAATGGCGCCAGTTCGAGCCCGCCGCTCGCATTGCCCTGGATGTGGCGGAACACACCATGGCGGGGGGATGGCCGCAAGGGGTGCTGCTCAATCTGAATGTGCCCCCCTTGGCCGCAGAGGCGATCGGCCCGCTGCGCTGGTGCCGTAAGGCCGTGCGCCGCTACACCGATCAATTCGACAAGCGCGTGGATCCACGCGGCCGCACTTACTACTGGCTAGCGGGCGAGGTGGCTAACGATCTGGAGGCTGAGGTGGCCGGGCCCGCCGATTGGCCCATTGATGTGGCCCACATCGCCGCTGGTGGTGTGTCGCTCACGCCGCTGCAGCCGGAGCTGTTCTGGCGTGGGGATGCCGCCCGCCTGCCGGCTCTGCCTCAGCTGCCGCTGGGGCGGTAGATCCGCTGCAGCAACCAGATGCTGATCCACAACCCGATCAAGTGGGCGAACACCACCTGGGTGTTGCTCAGCACCGAGAGCATCTCCAGCGAGGTGATCGGGTAGTTGGTGATGCGGCCGCCAGGGGTGGTCATCACCCCACCGAAGGCAAAGCCCGCCTGCATCGAGGCCTGGAAAAACAGCGATCCCGCCAGCGATTGATAGCCCACCACGCCGAGGGTGAGGCCCACCAGGTCGGCCAGGATGCCCCGCTTGATCAGCCGCGCGGTTTCACCCTTGCTGGGGTGCACAGGGCTGGCAAGCGCCCGACCGCAGCGGATCACTAGCCAGCTCTGCCAGAGGCACCAGAGCAGGATGAAGAACGCCAGGGAGGTGAGTGAGAGGCCGGGGCTGAGGCCCAGGGCCTTGTCGGCGCGGGCGCCGATCTGGCCGCCGATGTTGTTGAACAGCAGCACCCCCAACACCACCACGGCGAGCACCACCTGTGCCCAGAACCGCACCCAGCCCAACCGGCGCAGGGCGGCGGAGATCAGCTGCAGATCGAGGCGATCGGCCATGGTGCGCGGCGGCAGTGCCCCAAACCTGCCATGGGAGGATGCCCGCGGCGAGGGCCTGGATGCGCTTGTTGGTGAACCGGCCGTGATTCCACTGCGCAGTCCCGATCAAGCGGCACGCCCCACGGCCATCGCCCTGGGCAGTTTTGATGGGTTGCATGAGGGCCACCGCCGGGTGATTGCCGCGGTGGTGGATCGGGCAGCTGCGGCAGGACTCGTGCCCACCGTGGTGAGCTTTTGGCCCCATCCGCGAGAGGTGTTGTTTGGGGAGGCGCGATTGCGCCTGGATCTCCCTTCCGAAAAACTCGATTTGCTCCAGCCCCTGGGCATTGAGCAGTTGGTGCTGGTGCCGTTCACCCCGGCCTTGGCTGCCCTGAGCCCTGAGGCTTTCGTGGAGCAGGTGCTGGTGGAGCAGCTGCAGGCCCGGTTGGTGGCGGTGGGTGAAAACTTTCGCTTCGGCCAGGGCCGCAGCGGCGATATCCACAGCCTCAGGCAGCTCTGCGCCGCGCGGGGGATTGAGGTGTTGGTGCAGCCGATCCTCAGCGACGACACCGCCCGACTGAGCAGTAGCCGTATCCGCCGCGCCTTGTCCGACGGTGAGCTGCAGGAGGCGGCTCGGCTCCTGGGGCGCCCCTACCGCTTCGGGGGGCGTGTCGTGCGCGGGCGGGGCCTAGGGAGGGAGCTGGGTTGGCCGACGGCCAATC
>JBEDHJ010000198.1:0-6610 GCA_041174205.1 Cyanobacteriota bacterium
CCAGAGCGGTGGAGCCCACCACACCAAGCACCAATGCCGGCAGGATCGCGCTGGTGCCCACGGCCCAGTTGGCCGTCGCCATCTCGCCACCACTGAGCAGCAGGTGCAGCAGCCAGGGCAGCCCCGCCGCATTCACCGCCAGGCCCACCCAGGCCCAGAGGCGATCAAGCCGTTCGCTCGGACGCATCAACACACAGTGGACTGCCAACTCATGAAACCGGCATGGCGCAGGGTGCGCCAGCTGCCACTGGGGGTGCTCATTTCGATCCCCACGTGCAGCGCCAGCTGCCGGGCCCGGGCCCGCTCGTCGGCGCGAGCATCGACCAGGCCCTGGTGCTCCAGCCACGCCATCGCGGCGTCCAGCGCCTGATCGGTGCTTTCAAACCATTCATCCAGAACAGCGTGCGGCTCGCCCTGGCGATCGGTGAGCCGGTAGAGGCGGGGCTGGTGCACGGCGATGACCCGTGGGTGCAAATCCACAACCCACGCTGGCGTCTCCAGCAGGGGAAGCTCGTGCTCCAGCGCACAGGGAGCGGTGCCGCTGCTTCAGTCCAGCTGGAAGAGCAGCAGATCGGCACCCAACGAGCCAGCCACCAGCGCCGGCGCGGAAGCCCCAGGGGTGCAGAGCCAACCGAGACCATCTCCGCGTTGCAGCGACCAGGGCGACTCGACAGCACCCTCGATCAACTGGATCCAGATGGCGCCGCTGAGCGGTGGCATCTCCAGCGCCATGCCGGGCTCGAGTCGGCCCCGCCAGAGCTGCACCGGCCGATGAATCGCCAGGGCGCCATCGCGCCGCTGCGGATCGAGCAGGGATGTCCAGCCAGGCTCCGTAGAGAACAACTTCTGCTCGTAGGCGGGCGCAATGCCGGTAGAGCGGGGCTTGACCCAGATCTGCAACAAGCGGCAGGGCCGATCAGCACCGTTCATCTCGCTATGCACCACGCCGGTGCCTGCACTCATGCGCTGTACCTCTCCAGCCCGCAACACCTCGGAATGGCCCATCGAATCGCGGTGGTGCAGCTCCCCCTCGACCATCACTGTGATGATTTCCATATCGCGGTGGGAATGCATCCCAAACCCCCGCCCGGCGGCAATGGTGTCGTCATTGATCACCAGCAGCGGCCCAAAGCCCATCCAGGCCGGGTCGTAGTGGCTTGAGAACGAAAAGGTGTGCCAGCTATCGAGCCAATCGAGGTGACTGTGGAAGCGCTCAGCAGCTGGGCGCAGCACGAGGGCCTCAACAGAGAGAGCAGTAGCCAGCTCGCCATGGCTGGTGGGAATAGCGATCGGAGTGGTTGCCATGATGCGTAAATCGCTCAAACAGGGATGGGTTGCAGCCGTTGCAGGCGCTGAATCAGATCGTCGATGGTGGCGTCGCTAGCGGGGTGAGTGGCGTTGCTCACCAGCTGCCGCCCCACAACATGGGCCCCGAGATGGGCTAGCTGCAGGCGCAAGGCCGCCATCAAGGTGTAGCCACCACCGCCCGAGTGTGTGGCAATCGCCACTGGGCGACCATTGAACAAAGCGCGAAAGTCGTCCCCCTGCACCGACAACCAGGCAATCGCGCTGGTGAGCACCGGTGGGATCGAACCGTTGTATTCCGGCGCGCAGATCACCCAGCGGGGGGCAGCCTTGAGCTGGGCCTGCAGCTCAGCCAGAGCTGCGGGAGTGCCGGCGGCCTTCGTCCTTGGCGTGAATAGCGGCAGATCAAGAACGGTGAGGTCGACCACGGCAGCGGTAAAACCCTGCGCAAGGGCTGCCGCTGAAAAACGCTCAGCCAGCTTGAGATTTTCACCATTGCTGGCGGCGATCACCAAGAGGTCTGTGGTCTGGGCTGGCGTCATTGCAGACAACGTAAGGCCTTGATCTCAACCATGCTCCTGCATCTTGACGAGGATCGAGATCGCGCCAAACCGTGATGACCGGCACAAACCTGCAGCAACCGAGCGATCAGTGCTTCACCCCAGGAATGAAGCGCTTCTCGTGGTCGGCGCCCTTGAGCATCCGGTTCCAGTAGACCCAGGGCAACACCACCGTTTTCATCATCCACATGCTCCAGCGCTCCTTGGAGGGATCCAGCGGGAAGGAGGGTTCGGGCTGGGCGTCGTAGTTGAACTCGGCCATGATTGTTTTGCCGTAGCCGGTGATCAGCGGGCAGCAGCTGTAGCCGTTGTAGGTGCCGTCGCCTTTGCCGCCATCGAGTTGGGCCAGCAGGTTGGTGACCAACGCCGGAGCCTGACCGCGCACCGCAGCGGCGGTTTTGGAGTTGGGCATGCCGCTCACATCACCGATGGAAAACACGTTGGGGTAGCGCACGTGTTGCATCGAGTGCTTATCCACCTCCACAAAGCCAGTGGCTGCCGCCAGGGGGCTCTGGGCCACCACATCCGGCGCGGTCATCGGCGGGGTGACATGCAGAAGCTCGTAGGAGATCACCTCCTCGCGGGGCTCTTCGCCCTCCTTCGCCACCTTGAACACCGCTTCTTTGGAATCGGGGCGCACCTCGATCAGCGTGTGGCTGTAGCGGGCATCAATCCCCTTGCGGGCCACCACCTCACGCAATGGAGCGGCATAGAAGGGAATGCCGAAGATGCCCGGGGTGGCCGTGGCGTAGATCACCTTGCTCTGGGCCGCCACTGCCGGATCGCGCTTGATGGCGTCGTCGGCTAGGTAGGCGATTTTCTGGGGGGCACCGGGGCACTTGATCGGCATCGGCGCGCAGGTGAAGACTGCGTTGCCACCCTTGAAGTTCTGGATGCACTCCCAGGTGTAGGCAGCGAAGTCTTTGGAGTAGTTGCTGCAGACACCGCCCTTGCCGAGGGCCTCGGGCAACCCCTTGATCGCTTCCCAGTTGAGCTTCAGACCGGTGGCCACCACCAAGGCGTCGTAGGTGATGGTCTGGCCGCCACTGGTGGTGACGCTGTTGTGATCGGGATCAAAGCCGGCCACGGCCTCGCGGATCCAGGTCACACCAGCGGGGATCAGATCCGCTTCCTGACGCCGGGTTTGCTCCATGGTGAACACACCACCACCGACGAGGGTCCAACCCGGTTGGTAGTAGTGCTCGGAAGCGGGCTCGAGGATGGCCACATCGAGGCTGGAGCGGAAGCGCTTGAGGCGCGCAGCCACGGTGATGCCGCCTGCACCGCCGCCCACGATCAACACCTGGTGATGGCCCATGGCCCCGAGATCTCCCTCAATACCCCAGATCTAACCAGACGGCGGCGAACTGACCAGCCTTCCTTGCAGACCGAAGTCGGAACGACTTCGCATAAGCGTGCTAGGGTATGCCAAACGTTCGCAGCAGCCATTCATGGACCTCACGAAGCCCAGCACCCAGGCGAACCTCGAAGCCGCCTTTGGCGGCGAGAGCATGGCCAACCGCAAATACCTCTTCTTTGCCAACGTGGCCAAACAGCTGGGCAACAGCGAACTGTCCAGGCTGTTCCGCGACACCGCCAACCAGGAGACCGAGCACGCCTTTGCCCACTTCCGGCTGCTGCACCCGGAGTTGGTGGTGGAGGATCCAGCGTCACTGGATGATGCCCAAAAGCAGGCGATCCTGAGCCGCTGCCTGGAGCTGGCGATCGAGGGCGAAACCTACGAATACACAACGATGTATCCGGAGTTTGCGGCTCAGGCCAACGCCGACCTCGACCACGGCGCCGCAGCGGAATTCAACGAGCAGATCGAGGAATCCAGGGATCACGCCGGCCTGTTTCGCACCGCCGCTCGCAACTTCGGGTTGCTCACCCCGGTGGAACACCACCACGCCGACCGCTACAGCGTCGCCCTGGAGGCCCTGCAGGGCAAAGGGCAACAGGGCGAAACCAGCGAGGCCGTGCCCGGCCAGTGGATCTGCAAGGTGTGCGGCGTGATCTACGACCCCGCCGTGGGCGACCCCGAGTCCGGCATCGCCGCCGGCACTGCTTTTGAGGCGATTCCCGAAGACTGGAGCTGCCCGATCTGCGGCACCCGCAAGGCCAACTTCATCCCCTACCACCCGGCAGAGCTGAAGGCGGCCTAAAAAAACAGTTTGGCCTTACCACATCAAGACTGTGACCAGTCGGCTTTAGTGTGGCTTTCAGAACACAGAACGCGGCATGGGCGCCGACTTCACTTCCCCGGGCAACCCGCTGGCTGGCGAGCAACGCTCCGCCTCCAGCACCAGCCTGAAGTGGGGCAGCAATGGCGAACTCTCTCCGGTGGATCTGCAACGGGTGCTGGAGCGGCTCACGGATCCCTCCCTCACCCAGTGCTCCCTTGACTCGAGCGAGTCGGTCGGCTGAGCTGTATCTGGGAACACAAGGCCTCAGACCCAGAATTGAGGGATGAGCCAGGCTCCCGAACCCACCCATCAAGCCCGACTGCTGGTGGTGGAGGACGACGACACCATCCGCGAAACGGTGGCCGAGGCGCTCGAGATGGAGGGCTTTGCGGTCACCGCCGCCACCAATGGCCGCAGCGCCTGGGATTTGCTCAGCCGAGACGCCTTCGACCTGGTGGTGCTCGATCTGATGCTGCCCGGGATCAATGGCCTGGAGCTCTGCCGGCAGCTACGCCAAAGCAACGCGCCACCGCTGATTCTGGTGGTGAGCGCCCGAGACACCGAAACCGATCGGGTGCTGGGCCTGGAGGTGGGAGCCGACGACTACCTCACCAAGCCATTCGGGATGAGGGAGCTGGTGGCGCGCTGCCGGGCCCTACTGCGGCGACAACGCACACCGGTGGCCGAAGCGAGCACCCTGGAACTGCACGACATCAGCCTGTTTCCAGGAGAGTGCCGCGTCACGCGCGCCGGCCTGGAGATTCGCCTATCCCCCAAGGAATACAAGCTGCTGGAGCTGTTTATGCAGCATCCCCGGCGGGTGTGGAGCCGTGAGCAACTGATTGAGCAGGTGTGGGGTGTGGATTACATCGGCGACAGCAAAACGGTGGATGTGCACATCCGCTGGTTGCGCGAAAAGATCGAAGACGACCCCTCCAACCCCACCAAGCTGATGACGGTGCGGGGCTTCGGCTACCGCTTCAGCTGAGCGGATGAATCACAGTTCCGTCTTGGCACTGCTCATCGGCTTCGGCCTCGGAGGGGCTGGGGCCAGCTGGCTGGGTCGCCGCAAACCAACCCGAAGCCGCAGGGGGCGCCCCAAACCGCTGGAGCCGCCAGAGCAGCAGCTGCGCCATTGGATCGAAGCGGTGCCGCAGGGCTGGCTGTTGATCGATGCCGACAACCGCATCGCCAGCCTCAACCCCCGCGCCGAACTCTTGCTCGAACTTGAGGATTCAGCATTGAGCCTGCGCGGAGAGGCGCTGGCGGCGGTGGAGCCCTCTGATGAACTGCAACACCTGGTGGATCTGGCGCGCAACACCGGCTTCTCCCAACGGGGCACCTGGCCGCTGCGCAACAGCAACCTGGATGTGCGGGTGATGCCCGGTGGCCAGGGCTGGGTGGCCATCGTGCTGCAGGGGCGCAACCCGCTCGAGAGCCAGCTGGAACAGCAGGAGCAGTGGGTGAGCGATGTGGCCCACGAGCTGAAAACACCCCTCACCGCTTTGCGGCTGGTGGGCGACAGCCTGGCCCTGAGGGCCGAGGGACGCCAGGCCGTGTTGGTGGAGCGTCTGCAGAAGGAGCTGCAACGCCTGCAGCAGCTGGTGGGGGATTTGCTGGAACTGTCCCGGCTGGACAACACGCCCTTCAACGACACCACACCACGGGCCGCCGTTGATCCCTTGGATGTGCTGCAGGCGGTGTGGAGCACCCTGGAGCCCCTGGCGGCAGAACGGGGCATCCACTTGGCGATCGACAGTGCCGACGAGCCGAACCGCGCTGCCGCCGTTGAGCAGGCACGGCTGCACCAAGCCCTGTTCAACCTGCTAGAGAACGCCCTGCGTTTCAGCCCCGATCAGGGCTGCATTGAAGTGGAGATTCGGGCACGCAACCGCTGGTGCATGGTGTCGGTGCGCGATCACGGCCCTGGCCTCAGCGAGCAGGACCAGGAGCGGATGTTTCAGCGCTTCTACCGGGGCGATCCGGCCCGGGCACGCTCCCCCCGCAATGGCAGCGGCCTGGGATTGGCGATTGTGCAGCAAATCGCCCTGTCGCAGGGGGGCCGGGTGAGGGCCAGCAATCACCCCGATGGCGGCGCACTGCTCGAGTTGCTCGTGCCGCGCGCCGCCTGAGCGGATCAGCCGCGGGGCAGGTGGCTCACCACCAGCTGGCGCTGATCGTCGAGTTGCAGCCACCCCTCTTCACGCAACAGTCCGAGCACGCGGGTCACGGTGACGCGGGTGGTGCTCAGGGCATTGGCGATGTCCTGATGGGTGAGGCGCAGGTTCAGCAACAAACCCTGCTCACAGGGCTGGCCATAGTCCTGGGCCAACAGCTCAAGGAAACCGCGAACACGGTCTTCGATGCGGCGCAGCCCCAGCAGCGCAATCAGCGCTTCCGACTGACGCATGCGGCTTGTCATGGCCTTCACCAGGGTGAGGGCGACGATCTGCTCTTGGGCTTGGCCGGCCCCAATGAACTGTTTGGTGAACCCCTCACCAACATCGATCTCTACGAAGCCACCACCATCAGCGACAGCGATCTGCTCTGCCTGTCGAT
>JBEDHJ010000199.1:0-3070 GCA_041174205.1 Cyanobacteriota bacterium
GGTGATCGCCGGGTGGCTGACAGCAAAGCAGTTTGCAGCGGCTGCCTCAGCTCTGCCCCCAGGTAGCCGCGATCTTCTTGGCCCTGCCCCAGCGGATCAGCTCCCACCAGTCGGGCAGCCAGGGCGTCAGATGACCACGCAGCACCAGGGCATCGAATAGCTGGATGAGTGCTGGGTCATTGGGCTCCCGGCCAGTGAGCCTGGCCAGCTCCATCAGCGCCTCGTTGGTGGGGAGGAAGCAGGTGTCCGACGACAATCTGGTTGAGGGGTCGCGCCAAACAGGTTGACCGCTCAGCAGGGGTTGCACTGAATCCGGTTGCCATGCGCAGGGCACCGGTTCATGCCTGCTCCCCTCACCGCTCAACAGATTGCGCTGTACATGTCCAAACGACGAGCCGGCAGCCGCCAGGAGGTGGCTGCCGCAGCGGCGGGCATCTCGGTGAGCAGTGCTCACCGAATCGACTCCGGTCGTCTGCAACCCAAAGCCGCCAAGCCCCGCAGTAGACGACGCGCTGACCCATTGGCAGCGGTTTGGGAGCCGTTGCTGCTCCCCCTGCTTGAACGCCATCCAGCCCTCACGCCCACCACGTTGCTGGAGCATCTGCAGGAGCAAAAGCCAGATCAGGACTGGAGTTCGGTGAAACGCACGCTGCAGCGGCGTGTGCAGCAGTGGAAGGCGCTGCATGGTCCGGCGCCGGAGGTGATGTTCCCGCTGGCGTATCAGCCCGGCGAGATTGGCTTCTGTGATTTCACCAAGGTCAAGCGGGTGGAGATCACCCTGCGGGGAGAACCATTCCCGCACCTGCTGTTCCACTACCGCCTGGCCTGGAGTGGCTGGGCCTATGGCCAGGTGATCCATGGCGGCGAGAGCTTTGTGGCCCTTTCCGAGGGCTTGCAGAACGCCCTGGCTGCCTGCGGTGGGGTGCCCCAAGAACTGCGCACTGATCGCTTATCGGCCGCCAGCCGCAACCGTGACGGCAGCTACGCCCTCGACATCACGCCCCGCTACCAAGCGCTCTGCAGCCACTACGGCCTGAGCCCCAGCCGCAACAACCGCGGCGTGGCCCATGAGAACGGCATCGTCGAGGCACCCCATGGCCACGTGAAACGGCGGCTGGAGCAGAAGCTGATCCTGCGCGGCAGCTGCGATTTCGAGGAACCCGCCGAATACGGCGAACTGCTGGCGGAGGTATTCAGCGCCCTCAACGCCCCGCGGCAACGGCGCTACGAACAGGAATTGGAGGTGCTCAGCCCGCTGCCGGCCTATCGCTTTGCCGACTACGAGCTGCTCACGATACGGGTGCGGAGCACCAGCACGATCGAGGTGCGCCAGGTCGTCTACTCGGTGCCGCCGAGCCTGATCGGCCGCCAGGTTGCGGTGCGCTTGCACCATGACCGACTGGTCGTCTACCTCGGTCGCGACTGGGTCTGTCAGCTCCCACGCGCCTATGGCGCCTCGGGCGAGAAGCGAGCCTGGTGCATCGATCTGGAGCACCTGATCGATGGCTTGCGTGCCAAACCGCGGGCCCTGCTCCATTGCCGCTACCAGCGCCACCTGTTCCCCGATGAGCGCTGGTGGGGCTTGTGGCAACAGCTCTTGGCCGGCGGTGACCGTGACGGTGCGGCCCGCTTAATGGTCGAGGCGCTGTACGTCGCTGTGCGCGTGGCGTCCTTTGAGCTGGTGCTCGCCTTCCTGCAGCAAGCCCACCAACGCAAGGCCCTGTCGCTCTCGCTGTTGCAGCAACGCTTCCGGCTGCCGCCACGCCGCAGCGCCCTGCCTGATCCCGTGATTTCTCAACACCTGCTGGCTTCCTATGACCACCTCCTTACCGGTTCCCCGCTCTCAGGCGGTGGAAGCGGCCTTGCCGCTGTTGCTCAAACAGCTGAAACTCGCGCGCTTTCGCAGCCATTGGCAGCCGCTCTGCCAGCAAGCTGAGGCAGAAGGCTGGAGCCCGGCCCAGTTCCTCTATGCCCTCTGCGAGCAGGAGTGTGAGCACCGCCTGGTGACGCGCCGCCAGCGCCTGCTCCGCGATGCCCATCTGCCCTGGCAGAAAGGGCTTGAGGGTTTTGATCATCAGCACCTTGAGCCCAAGCACTGGCAGGAGCTGCAGGTGCTCTCCCGCTGCCACACCTGGTTGCTGCAGGCGGAGAACCTGCTGTTGTTTGGCCCCAGCGGCGTGGGAAAAACCCACCTGGCGATTGCGATCACAATGGCAATGATCGAGCAGGACCAGGCCTGCCGCTTCTTCCCCGCCACGGCCTTGGTGCAGCTGCTGCAGAAGGCCAAGGCCAGCTATGAGCTACCAGCTGTGATCCAGAAGCTGGATCGCTACAGCCTGCTGGTGATCGATGACATCAGCTACGTGCGGCGCAACGAGTTGGAGACCTCGGTGCTGTTTGAACTGATCTGCCACCGCTACGAGCGCAAATCCCTGCTGGTGACCTCCAACCAGCCGTTCCGGGAATGGGACGAGATCTTCCCGAGCGGATCGATGACCGTGGCGGCAGTGGATCGCCTGGTGCACCACTGCCACATCGTGGGGATCAAGGGCGATAGCTACCGGCAGAAGGCAGCTGCGGCAAGGGCTTCTGGCGCTGCCGTCGACCCGCCTACGTAATTGACGCGGGCGTCATGGTGATCACGATCAGCGCTGGCACCAGAACAGCCAAGCGGAGATAGGGCTGCGTCGGGAAACGAGACCAGCAGCCTTGACATTGACGCGTGACCCACAACTTGATTGACGCGTCGCGACAGCCTGGTCACGATCGCGATCCCAACTGCGTTCTCACCGGTCAGCAGCCATCAGAACAACTGCTTTGACCGGTCAACCAGATTGTCGCCACACATCAACCTGATTGACACGGGACAAGCAGGCCATACCTAGCTGTTGGCCAGGGAGTGTGGTGGGCGTCATCGCTGCCTTGACCTGTTCCACCTGTGCCGGGGTGAAGCAGAAGATCTCAGTCTCCGGTTTGCGCCACTGATCGAACTGCTGATGGAGCTTTGCTTCAAACGCCAGGTTCTCCTTCTCGCTGCATGCCCTGGCTTCAGCGATTAGCTCTATCAACC
>JBEDHJ010000200.1:0-15941 GCA_041174205.1 Cyanobacteriota bacterium
TGGCAGGCGTCTTCGGCGGCAGCCTGTTCTCCGCCATGCACGGCTCCCTGGTGACCTCCTCCCTGGTGCGTGAAACCACCGAGAGCGAGTCCCAGAACTACGGCTACAAGTTCGGCCAAGAGGAAGAGACCTACAACATCGTGGCTGCCCACGGTTACTTCGGTCGCCTGATCTTCCAATACGCCAGCTTCAACAACAGCCGTAGCCTGCACTTCTTCCTGGGTGCCTGGCCTGTGGTTGGGATCTGGTTCACCTCCATGGGCGTGAGCACCATGGCGTTCAACCTCAACGGTTTCAACTTCAACCAGTCGATCCTGGATTCCCAGGGCAAGGTGGTGAACACCTGGGCTGACGTGCTCAACCGCGCCAACCTGGGGATGGAAGTGATGCACGAGCGCAACGCTCACAACTTCCCCCTCGACCTGGCTTCCACCCAGTCGATCCCCGTGGCCCTCACCGCCCCGGCGATTGGTTGAGGCCAACGGTCTCGTTGATCTCCCCAGCCCCCGCAGCAGCGGGGGTTTTTTAATGCCTGGATGCTTGACCCTGCATCCGCTCTGCCACGCCTGGTCGATGGCCCGGCTTCAGCCCCCGCCACCTTGCTGCTGGCCCATGGCGCCGGTGCGCCGATGGATAGTCCCTTCATGGCTGCCGTTGCCCTGGGCCTGGCGAATCGGGGCTGGCGTGTGGTGCGCTTTGAATTTCCCTACATGGCTCGGCGCCGCAGCAGCGGCCGCCAGCAGGCGCCGGATCGGCAAGCTGTGCTGCTGGAGAGTTGGCGCGATCAGGTGGTTCGCGAAGCGGCCGAGGGGCCGCTCTTCATCGGGGGCAAATCGATGGGGGGGCGAATGGCCAGCCTGCTCTTGGATGAGCTGGCCGAGGCAGGTGCTGTGCTCGGCTGTCTCTGTCTGGGCTACCCCTTTCACCCACCGGGCAAGCCGGATCAACTGCGCATCGACCATCTGCGAGCGATGCGTCGTTCCTGCTTGATCCTCCAGGGCGAGCGCGACAGCTTCGGCAAGCGCCATGAGGTGGAGCGCTACGACCTAGCTGCTTCCATCGCTGTGGAGTGGATTCCCGATGGGGATCACAGCTTCAAGCCCACGAAGCGTTCAGGCCTCAGTGAAGCCGACAACCTTGATCGAGCGGTTGAGCGCTGTGATCAATTCATGGCTTCGTCTTGCCCAGATCGCTCGGGCGGCTGAGCACGTAAACAACGCCGGCGGTGAGGGCCAAGCCAATGGCTACCATGGCCGTGATTGCAGCGCTGTAATCGGTCTGCATGGTGGCGTAACGAAGTGTTAATTAACCCTAGGTCAGGGCCGGCAAGGACCTCAGGCGGCCAAGGCAGCGGCCATAGAGACCACGGGTTGATCCACTGAGCTGGTGACCTCGATGATCCGTCCGACCGATGCCGGCGTGTTCAGCGCCTCCACACAGCAACGGGCCACCAGTCGCCTGGGAATCGAGTTGCTCTCTTGTTGATCTGCATCGCTGTAGCGGATGCCTTCTGTTTCGAGGTTCTCCTCCCGCTCTGACAGTCCGCCGGGCCGGATCACGGTCCAATCGAGGGAGCTGCGCTGCAGCGCCTGTTCGCCCTGTCGCTTCCACACCAGGATCAGGCCAAACAGATTGAGGGGATGCAGCCAGCGGCCGGCGCAGAGGGAGCTCACCAGCACCACCCGCGGCACACCCACCCGCTCACAGCTGCGCACCTGTTGCTCCACACCCCAGGCATCGACCCGCATCGGAGCGCTCAAATCCACAGAAGGCCTTGCTCCAGTGGCGATCACGAGGGCATCGACCCCCTGCAGTGCCGCATCGAGGGCCTGGGCATCGCCGAGGGCCAGCCTTCTCTGATCACACCCCTGCAGACCCTGCGGCAGGACCGATCCCGCCTGCAACAACAAGCGAGGGCGCTCGCCACCGCGGATCACCTCCTCCGCCACGCGATAGCCGGTTTTCCCCGAGGCGCCGCTGATGGCAATGGTGCGTGGCATCCTGCAAAGCACGAGCTTGGCAGCGCAGTCTGGCGTTGATCAGCCATGCCCCAACGGCCTCCCCACTTTGATGATGGCGACTGGCCCGTGGACCCTGGGCGTCCGCTGGGCCTGCGGCTGCTGGCGCTCTTGGGCGCCTTCTCGTTCTTGATGCTTGGGCTCGGCAGCTTGGCGCCTCTTCTCCATCAACCTCAGCCCCAGCGAGCCCCCCTGCGTGATCGACCGGTCGCCAGCCTGGCGGGCCAATGGGCGTGATCCTGCTGGCTTGGTTGCTGATCGGCCTGGCTGGGAGCGGCTTTTGTGGGTTGTTGGTGCTTCTGTTTGGCCTGATGCGGGTCTTTGCACGTGCGCCTCGTTTGGCACCGTTGGCTGCCGGTGTGGCTCCCCCAGCCACCTCGCTCACCGTGGTGATTCCCGCCTACAACGAGGCCGCGAACATTGCCGCCTGCCTTGGCAGTGTGCTGGCGAGCGATCCACCCTGCCTGGATTGGCAGGTGTTGGTCGTTGACGATGCCTCCAGCGACGACACGGCTTCGCTCGCCCTGGCCGCCGCTCAGGCCAGCGGAGAGATCGATCGATTTGCCCTGCTTCAGGCCGGCTCAAGACCTGCTGGGCAGCGTTGGGTGGGTAAGAACTGGGCCTGCACCTGCGCCGCTGAGCAACTCTGCAGTGAGTGGCTGCTGTTTGTGGATGCGGATGTGAGGCTGAAGCCAGATACTCTGCGCCGGGCACTTCAGCAGGCGATTGCCGATCAGGCCGACCTGCTCAGCCTGGCGCCCCGGCTGGCCTGCGCCTGTCTGTCGGAGTGGATGGTGCAGCCGATCATGGCCAGCCTGTTGGGCCTGGGCTTTCCGATTGAGGCGGCCAACGATCCTGACGATCCAACGGCCTTCGCCGCCGGTCCATTCATGCTGTTTCGCCGGCTCAGCTACGAGCGCATCGGCGGTCACCGTGACCTTGCGGGGGAGGTGGTGGAAGACCTCGCTCTGGCACGCCGGATCAAACAGGCTGGCTATCGCCTCAGTTACCGGCTTGGTCTGGATGCGGTGGATTTGCAGATGTATCCCAACCTGGCCGCCCTTTGGGAGGGTTGGACCAAAAACTGGTTCCTGGGTCTTGAGGGCAACGTGGCTAAGGCTCTCGCCGCTTCTGCTGTCGTCGTCCTGATGTTCAGTGGTCCATGGCTGCTGGCGCCAGCCGCAGGGATGCTGCTGTTGTTGGAGCCAGAGCATGGCCTCTGGTGGGACGGTGTGCTCCTGTTGGCTGGACTCGGCATTGCAGCCCAGGCTCTGTTGCGCCTCTGGAGCCGCCGTCAGTTTCAGGTGCCGATGCGCTGGTGGTGGTTAATGGGACTTGGTGGGCTGCTGGTGGGTGCCATTGGACCTGTATCCACTTGGCGCAGCCTCACCGGTCAGGGATGGACCTGGAAGGGACGCTCGCTGGCGTAAGCGTCAGCTTCCCAATTGGTTGCGGATGGCTTGATCCGTCGTGGCCTTTTCGCTGAACCAGGCCTTGAGTAGATCCTTGGCCAGTGACCGCAATTCGGCTGCATCGGTCTGTGCATCAATTTCCCGCTTCAAGCGCTCCACTTCGAAGGCTTGAACCATGGTCAGTTCGATCGGGGCCATCGTGTTGGTGCGATGGGACCAGCGAACCGTATGGCGCTCAACCCGAGCGGATGTAGCTGTGGCTACGAAGCCCCCTCTGCGTCAGCAACTGACCACGGTGACTGTTTGTAAAACAACCGCGATTGATCCGCGGGTGCAGCCGAGTTTCGCTAGGAAGGTGCTCCATGGGGCCCGCACATGCGCCTGAGTTGGAGTGAGCATCTGGCAACCGCCAGGACACTCGAGCTCGTGGGGCGTGAGCACGCTGGCACCGCCTTGGCGCTGATGGGCATGGCTTTGCTGATGCTCATGCAGGACCTGCAGTCCGCATCGCCCGAGGCATTGCAGAACCTCAACCGCGATGAATTCCCGGCAGGCTGGTAGCCAAGGGCACAACTACAGAAAATCTTCCCCCACAGATTGCCGGCAAAGCACTCCGCTTCCCTGCTCGGCCCCATAGGTTCTCTGTACTGACTGCCATCCTTCCGTGCCGGAAGACCAACGATCACTCGAGCCTGCCAGCCTGAAATGGCAGGACGACGGCGAATTGTCAGCACAGGATGTCTTCAATCTGGTCTGCCGCCTGCGCGCGGTAGAGCCAGGTGCCACGAGTAATGAACTCTGGCGCTTGGGTCAGAAATATCCTCCCAAGCGCCGGCGCAATGGTGGCGATCTCAGTTCAGCAGAACCCTGAGCATCGTCGCTGTTGATTTGCTCACAGGCACGCGGACCGTGTCATCTGCTACAGGCTCGAGATTGGGCTTGGTTACCTTCCTCTCATCCTCGAACTTGGGGTGAAGGTGATGTCTGCCGAACTCTCGATTGGTCAGCAGTTTGAGATTGAGCGCTTCAACCGCGCCATAGATGCCACTGCTGATGCTGAGCAACTCAAGGCCCTGGCGAAGCAGTTGCTGCAGGCCTGGCAGACCCAGAAGGCGGCTACCCAGTGGGTCCTGACCCAGCAGGATTGATCGGTGGGCTGATCCCCAAGCGATGGCTCCTCTCGCACTTTCTAGGATTGGCCTTGCGCCTGATTGCCTGTTTCGCTTTCACGTCTCTGGCCATTGCTCCTCGCGGGTTGTCTGACGGCCTGCCGGGCATCCGCTCCGCCGGTATCTGAGGCCCCGCCGAGCGGTAAACCCGTCGTGCTCACCACCTTCACGGTGCTTGCCGATCTCGCTCGGCAGGTGGCCGGTGATCGCTTGGAGGTCCGCTCGATCACCCGTTTGGGGGCTGAGGTCCACGGCTATGAGCCCACTCCCAGTGACCTGGAGGCGGCCCAGGGTGCCAGCTTGATCGTGGAGAACGGCCTTGGCCTGGAGCGCTGGGCTCAGCGGTTCGTGGCCAGTGCCGGCGATGTGCCCACCGTCACCCTCAGCGACGGCATGGCGCCGTTGCTGATCGACAGCGATGCCGCTGCGGGCAAGCCCAATCCCCATGCCTGGATGTCGCCCAAGCGAGCCCAGCATTATGTGGATCGCCTGGTGGAGGCGTTCTCCCGCCTGGATCCGGCAGGCGCTTCCACCTACGCCCAGAACGGAACGCGCTACAAGCAGCAACTCAGTGCCCTTGACGGCGAGTTGCGTCAGGCCCTGAACGCTGTGCCACCCCATCAGCGCCTGCTGGTGAGCTGCGAGGGAGCCTTCTCCTATTTGGCCCACGACTACGGCCTGGCGGAGGCCTACCTCTGGCCAGTGAATGCCGACAGCCAGATCACACCCAGAAGGATGGCCCGTCTGATTGAAACGGTGCAGCAGCGCCAGGTGCCTGCGGTGTTCTGTGAAAGCACCGTGAGTGATGAGGCGCAGCGGGAGGTGGCCCGTGCTTCGGGAGCCCGTTTTGGCGGTACGTTCTTCGTGGATTCCCTCTCCGGCCCCACGGGTCCGGCTCCGAGCCTGCTGGCTCTGCAACGCCACAACGTGAACTTGATCGTGAAGGGCCTCGCGCCTGGGGCGCCACCGCGATGAATAACGCCGCCGCTGATCATGTCTCCGCCCGACGGGCCAACCGCATCGAGGTGGAGCAGTTGTGCGTGGACTACAACGGCCAGGTTGCCCTCTATGACGCCAACCTCAGCCTTCCGGCGGGCTGTATTTGCGGTCTGGTGGGCATGAACGGCGCCGGGAAATCCACGTTGTTCAAAGCGCTCACCGGTTTTGTGCGCCCATCCCATGGGCGGATCCGCATCAATGATCTTTCAGTGCTCGGGGCCCAGCAGCAGCAGGCTGTGGCCTACGTGCCCCAGAGCGAGGGCATCGACTGCAATTTCCCGGTGTCGGTCTGGGATGTGGTGATGATGGGCCGCTACGGCTCCATGAATTTGCTGCGCATCCCGCGCCCCTCGGATCGGGTGGCTGTGCGCGATGCGCTGCAGCGGGTGGAGCTGCTCGATTTGGCGCAGCGACCGATTGGCGCCCTCTCTGGCGGGCAGCGCAAACGTGCCTTCCTGGCACGCGCCATTGCGCAGCGGGCCTCGGTGCTGCTCCTCGATGAACCTTTCAACGGGGTGGATGTGAGGACTGAGAAGCTGATGGCCCAGCTCTTCCTGCAATTCCGGGGCGAGGGCCGCACGATCTTGATCTCAACCCACGATCTCAGCCACATCAGTGATTTCTGCGACCTGGTGGTGCTGATTAATCGCACCGTGCTGGCTTATGGCAACACCCAAGAGGTGTTCACCCCGGAAAATCTGGCGCGCACCTTCGGTGGGATGGTGCCCAATCCATGACCTGGCTGCTCGAACCTCTCACCCATGCCTTCATGGTGCGTGCCCTGCTGGTGAGCGCGCTTGTGGGCTGTATCTGCGGACTGCTCTCCTGCTACATGACCCTCAAGGGCTGGGCCTTGATGGGCGATGCCGTCTCCCACGCGGTGATGCCTGGCGTGGTGGTGGCCTATGCCCTGGGACTGCCCTTCTCCCTAGGAGCTTTTGTGTTTGGGGTGGGTTCAGTCGCGGCCATCGGCTTTGTCAAGCAGAAATCGCGCATCAAAGAAGACACCGTGATCGGTCTGGTTTTCACAGGCTTCTTTGCTTTGGGTCTGGTGTTGGTGTCGAAAGTGCGCAGCAATATCGACCTCACCCACATTCTGTTTGGCAATGTGCTGGGCATTTCCAGCTCCGATATCCAGCAGACGCTATTGATCTCAGCGCTGGTGGTGGGTCTGTTGCTGGTGTTCCGGCGCGATTTATTGCTCTTCTGTTTTGACCCCACCCACGCACGATCGATCGGGATCAACACCGGTTTGCTGCATTACATGCTGCTCTCCGTGCTTTCGCTCACAGCTGTGGCCGGCTTGCAGACCGTGGGGGTGATTCTGGTGGTAGCGATGCTGGTGACACCAGGTGCGACGGCCTACCTGCTCACGGATCGCTTTGATCGGATGACGGGCCTAGCCATGGCCAGCAGCGTGCTCTCGAGTGTTTTGGGTGTCTACATCAGCTATTGGACCGATAGCTCCACCGCAGGTTGCATCGTGCTCGTGCAGACCGGTCTGTTCCTGTTGGCTTTTCTGCTGGCCCCCCGCTACGGCATCCTGAACGCCCATCGAAGCCAGGCGTCCTAGGCGTGTCGGATCAGTCTTGGCCCTGGTGGCCGCTGTTGCCCCTCTACCCCTACGGCCACCGGCCCACCCTCGTGCGGGAGCTGATCCCTGAGCAGCTTTGGAGCTTCGAGCAGCTGCAGGGCGTCTTCTACGTCGCTGTTCCGATCCGGATGACCGTGGCACGGGTGCCCGGTGGCTTGATGCTCTACGCACCCGTGGCCCCTACCGGCGAGGTCTTGGCGGCTTTGCGCGATCTAGAGCAGCGCCATGGGCCGGTGCGCAGCATCGTGCTGCCGACGGCCTCCGGCTTGGAGCACAAGCTGCCGGTCCCCGCGATGGCCCGTGCCTTCCCCCAGGCTGAGGTCTGGGTGACGCCGGGACAATGGAGTTTTCCCCTGCCGCTGCCCCTCAGCTGGTTGGGTTTTCCTGCCCGCCGCACCCGCGTTTTGGGCGATGACGGCTACCCCCATGCCGAGGCGCTGAGCTGGTATTCCCTTGGACCGATCGATCTGGGATTGGGGCGCTTCCAGGAACTGGCCTGTCTGCACCGCGACAGCGGAGCGCTGCTGCTCACCGATGCCCTGGTGGCCATCAACCAGCAACCCCCCGAGCTGTTCGATCTTGATCCCACGCCGCTGCTCTTTCACGCCCGCGATCGCGGCGATCAGCCACTGATCGATACACCGGAGCTGCGCTTGAAGGGTTGGCAGCGGCTGGCCCTGTTCGCCTCCTATCTCAGGCCGGAAGCGTTGCAGGTCCCCAGTCTCGGCACCCTGCTGGGCCAAGCGTTTCGGCCGGGTTGCCGCAGCCCACGGGCGTATTTCGGTGTTTATCCGTTCCACTGGCGCACCAGTTCGGCCGCCGCCTTTGCCGAGTTGCAGCCCGCGCCAGGACGATTGCGGATCGCCCCGGTGCTGGAGCGATTGGTGTTCCCGCGCACGCAGGCGGCGATTGTGGCCTGGCTGCGCCAGCTGGCAAGCCTCCGCGACCTGCGCTGGCTGGTGCCGGCTCACTATGAAGCGCCCGTGGCCTGTTCAGCAGAGCAGCTGGGACTGCTGGCGGATGAGCTGGCCGCGCGGCGTTGGGCCCCGGATGACGGCAACTGGGCCTACCTAGCGGGCATTGATCAGCAATTGCTGCGCTGGGGTGTGGTGCCTGAACAACCCCGGGTGGGGTGACTCAGAGCTTCAATTCGCCCGGATCCACGTCCGCATCGGGGAAGAGGGTGGCTTCCAATTCCATGCGCTGCTCCATCTGGCGCAGGAAGTAGCCGGTCATCATCGCGGAGGCCAGCAGACCGGCCAGATGGTCGCGATTGGCTGTGATTTTCACGTCGAAATGCTCACCGGGCAGCACACCCAGCAGGCCTTGCACGTTGTGTCGAATGATGTCCTGAATGTCGCTGCTGGCCGAGCGGGCCACGCGCTGCAACACATCCGGAGACTGTTCCTGGAGGTATTGGATCAGGGAGTTGCTGCTGATCGCTTCGCTGTCGCTGGTCAGGAACTCCGGGTTAAACATTCCGGTGTGCTCCGCGTCACGCCTGCACCCTACCCCAGCTGTTCGTCTCGATCGAGACCCGTGAGGTCGGGGAACCGAATCAGGCCCAGGCGGTTGAGCGGCCAGTAGCGGAACACCGCTGTGCCGATCACCTCCTGGCGTGGCAGCGGTCCCCAGAGATGGGAATCCAGGCTGGCGTTGCGGTTGTCGCCCAAAACCAGCAGCGACCCTTCCGGAACGGTCAGTGGACCCAAGCGGTAATCGATGGGATCTCGGCGCCAGGGTTCGACCACCACCTGACCGTTGCGCAGCAATTGGCCATCGCGGACCTCAAGCTGATCGCCCGGTTGGCCTACGACGCGCTTGATCAGGGCGGCCTTTGGGTCGTATCCCGCTTCCACCAGCACAGGCGGAGCGTGGAAGACCACGATGGTGCCGTTGGGCAGCGGTTGCTCCAAACGAGGCCGCAGCTTCTCCACCAGGATTCGATCCTGCAACTCCAGGGTTGGCAGCATCGAGCCGGAGGGAATCCAGCGGGGTTCGATCACCAGCCAGCGCAACAACAGCGCCACCGCCAACCACAGCAGCAGAGAGCGCCAGCCCTTCAGGGACGATGCGCCGCGTGGTGCCTCGCTCGTCATGGCTGCAGGTTGGTAAGCATGATCGCCACATCCTGATCAATGGCCTTCGCGGTGCCAGCCCATTCCGCCCCCAGCTGCTCGGCGGCCGCCAATCTGGGTGCGGCACTGGTGTTGCTGCAGGCCCTGCAGGCTCTGGGCCTACGGCGATTGGTGCTCTGTCCCGGCAGTCGTTCGGCTCCCCTAGCGGTGGCGGCAGGCCTGCTGGAACCCCATGGTCTGCAGCTGCTCACAGCGGTGGATGAGCGCTCGGCGGCCTTTCTGGCGGTGGGGCTGGGCCGCGCTGATGGAGTCCCGTCTGCGGTGATCACCACCTCTGGCACGGCCGTCGCCAATCTGTTGCCGGCTGTGGTGGAGGCGGATCACGGCGCCGTGCCCCTGCTGCTGCTCACGGCCGATCGGCCGCAGCGACTCAAGGGTTGCGGCGCCAATCAGACGGTGAATCAAGAGGCCTTTCTGGAGCCCTGCTGCCGCTGGTTGGGCTGCGCGGATCCAGAGGGTCTGGCGGCCATGGATCAGGCATCCATCCAAGAGTTGGCGACCAGCGCTTGGCGCGCTGCCCAAGCGGCCCCAGTGGGACCCGTGCATCTCAACCTTCCCTTTGAGGAGCCGCTGCATGCCACAGAGCACGATCTTGAGCAGGCGCTGGCCCAACAGCCCTCCCCATTGCCGGCCCAGCCAGTCGCTTTTCTGGAGCCCGATCCCAGTGGTTTGGGCCTGCTGGATCCACAACAACCTGGGGCGGTGGTGGTGGGCCCCTGGCGTGCACCAGCCGACGCCTTGCCCCCGTTTGCGGATGCCCTGGTGCGCTGGCAGCAGCGCAGCGGCTGGCCCGTCTTGGCTGATGCACTCTCCGGCCTGCGCGGTTGGCCTGGGCTTGAGCTGGTGCATGGCTACGACCTCCTTCTCGCGGAGGGCCATCAACTGCCGCTGGCGCCCCAACTGCTGCGCCTGGGCTCGATGCCGGCCAGCCGCCGCCTGCAGCAATGGATCGCCGCGGCTGCAGGGCCGCAACTGCTGATCACCGAGCGCGATCCGCGCAACCTCGATGCCAGCAGCACCGCCAGCCAGCGCTCTTCTGCAGGCCTTGCCGCCTGGTTGGATCAGCTGGATCTTGATCAGGTTGCAGGCCCCGGTAGCCCTTCTGATGCGAATCGGGCCTGGGCAGAGGCCTGGTGGCAGGCCGATCACCTGCTGCAACAGCAGCTTGATCAACAGTTGCCAACCCACGGCTCCTCAGCCGGCATCTGCAGCGAGCCGGCCCTGGCCCGTGCCCTGAGCCGAGCACTCCCACCTGGTCTGCCCCTGATGCTGGCCAGCAGCAGTCCGGTGCGCGACTGGGAGAGCTTCGCGGCCGCGGACGCTCCGCAACGGAGTGTGGTCGGCTTTCGCGGGGCTTCGGGCATCGATGGGACCCTCTCGCTCGCAGCTGGTCTGGCCTTGGCCCATGGCCAACTCGTCTTGCTGACGGGTGATCTGGCTCTGCTGCACGACGCCAATGGCTGGCTCTGGTGCCAGCAGCTCGCCTCCCATGGCGCTCGGCTCACGGTGGTGCTCGTCGACAACGGCGGCGGCGGCATCTTTGAGCAGTTGCCGATCCGCGCCGGCCAAACGATGGATTTCGAGCGTCTGTTCGCCATGCCCCAAGCCCTCGACCACACGGCCTTGGCTCGTGGTTATGGCATCGCTGCGCGCCGGCTCGATGCACTGGACCAGCTGGCCGATGCCCTCAGCTGGGCCCTGCCGCAGCCGATGGCCTTGATCCATTGCCGCACGGATCGTCAGTTAGATGCGCTGCTGCGCCAGCAGCTGCGCCGCAGAATGGCCCCCTTGTGCACCGATCCCAATGCCCGCAACACCTTCTCCTGAGCAGGCGGGCGGGCCGGCCATCCAGTGGCAGCCGCAGGGCACCTACAGCGACATCCTGTTTGACCTGAGCGATGAGGGCATCGCCCGCATCACGATCAACCGGCCGCACAAACGCAATGCCTTTCGCCCCCAGACGGTGACGGAGCTGTTTGATGCTTTCTCCCGGGTGCGAGAGAACCCCCGCATCGGCGTGGTGCTGTTCACCGGGGCTGGGCCCGCGGCTGATGGTGGTTATGCCTTCTGCGCAGGTGGTGATCAGAGCGTGCGGGGGGATGGCGGTTATGTGGGCGATGACGGCCTGCCGCGCCTCAACGTGCTCGATCTGCAACGGCTGATCCGCAGCTTGCCGAAGGTGGTGATCGCCTTGGTGGCTGGCTATGCGATCGGTGGCGGCCAGGTGTTGCACCTTCTCTGTGATCTGAGCCTGGCGGCCGACAACGCCTTGTTCGGTCAAACCGGGCCGAAGGTGGGCAGTTTTGACGGCGGGTTTGGAGCTGGATATTTGGCCCGGTTGGTGGGGCAGCGCAAGGCGCGGGAAATCTGGTTTCTCTGCCGTCAATACGGGGCTGCTGAAGCCCTGCAGATGGGTCTGGTGAACGCCGTGGTGCCGCTGCAGCAGTTGGAGGTTGAGGGCGTGCGCTGGGCCAGGGAGGTGCTGCAGCACAGCCCCACGGCGATTCGCTGCCTGAAAGCGGCGTTCAATGCGGAGACCGACGGCATGGCCGGCATTCAGGAGCTGGCCGGCCAAGCCACCCATCTCTTCTATCGAACCGACGAGGGTCAGGAGGGACGCAATGCCTTCCTGGAGAAGCGTCGCCCGGATTTTTCTGATTCGCCTTGGCTGCCTTGATCGGTTGGCTTGGCTAGCAGTGGGTCAGCACGTTCCTGCTGTTGTGACAGCTCCTCGTTGGTCTGGATCCTTGGCGGGGGTTCTCGTGGGCTCCCTGGCTTGGCTTGCTCCCGCTGTGCTGGCGCGTCAACCGGATCCGATTCCGCCGCCGGCTCCTGTGATCAGTGATGAGGTGGCCCTCAGTCGCATTCCTGAGGCTGTGATGGAAGAGCCTGGACTCCAGCTGGTGCTGGATCGCCGTACCCGTCAGCTGATGGTGATCAAGGACGGCCGCCTGCTGCACCGCTACCCCGCGGCGGTGGGTACCGATGGCTGGGAGACACCAGCTGGGCGCCATCAGGTGCTCGACATGGTGGCCAATCCGATCTGGGAACATCCCGGCAATGGGCGGCAGGTGCCATCAGGTGATCGCAACCCGCTGGGTTCCCGTTGGATCGGCTTCTACCGCGATTGCACACCCCGCCAGAACGCCTGGGATGGTGAGCGCTATCTGAGCGTGGATGGATGCACCGTGGCGGGCTTCCATGGCACGCCCCATCGCTGGACCGTGGGCCGGGCTGTGTCCCATGGCTGCGTGCGCCTCTATGAGGAAAACGTGCAGGCGGTGTTTGAGCTCGTCCAGATCGGCACACCGGTGACCGTGCTGCCATGAACCACCCGTAGAGTTGCGCCCACTTTTCGCCGACCTCCCATGCGGGTGCTGTTTGCCGCAGCCGAGTGCGCCCCGATGGTCAAGGTGGGGGGCATGGGCGATGTCGTGGGGTCGCTGCCTCCGGCGCTGAAGAGCCT
The DNA here is from genome assembly GCA_041174205.1 of Cyanobacteriota bacterium. Classification (GTDB taxonomy): domain Bacteria; phylum Cyanobacteriota; class Cyanobacteriia; order PCC-6307; family Cyanobiaceae; genus Vulcanococcus. Next base: position 12,797 of record JBEDHJ010000200.1, read on the forward strand.
CGGCCACGACGTCCGCCTGATCATGCCCGGCTATGGGCGGCTGTGGAGTCAGCTGGAGATCCCGGCTGATCCGATCTGGCGTGGCCACACCATGGGCACGGACTTCGCCATCTACGAAACCCGGCATCCCAGCAATGGCCTCCCCCTCTATCTGGTGGGCCACCCGGTCTTCGATCCGGAACGCATCTATGGCGGTGAAGATGAGGATTGGCGCTTCACCTTCTTTGCCAGCGCCACGGCTGAGTTTGCCTGGAATCACTGGAAGCCTGAGATTCTCCATTGCCATGACTGGCACACCGGCATGATCCCGGTGTGGATGCATCAGGACCCCGACATCAGCACGGTGTTCACCATCCACAACCTCAAATATCAGGGGCCGTGGCGCTGGAAGCTTGACCGCATGACTTGGTGCCCTTGGTATATGCAGGGCGACCACACCATGGCGGCGGCGTTGCTCTACGCCGATCGCGTCAATGCCGTCTCGCCCACCTATGCCCAGGAGATTCGTACCTCTGAATACGGCGAAAAGCTGGATGGATTGCTGAACTACATCAGCGGCAAGCTGCGGGGCATTCTCAACGGCATCGATCAGGAGGCCTGGAATCCAGCCACAGATGCCACCCTGCCGGCCAACTTCAGCGCCAATGATCTGAGCGGCAAGGCCGAATGCAAGCGCGTGCTGCAGGAGCGCATGGGCTTGGCTGTCAATCCAGACACCTATCTGATGGGTCTGGTGAGCCGTCTGGTGGATCAAAAGGGAGTGGATCTGCTGCTGCAGGTGGCGGATCGGGTGCTCGCCTATTCCGACACCCAATTCGTGGTGCTGGGCACCGGCGATCGTCACATCGAATCGGGCCTGTGGCAGATGGCTGCTCGCCATCCCGGGCGCTTCGCCGTGTTCCTCACCTACGACGACGCCCTCTCGCGGTTGATCTATGCCGGTAGCGATGCCTTCTTGATGCCCAGCCGCTTTGAGCCGTGCGGCATCAGCCAGCTGTTGGCCATGCGCTACGGCTCGGTGCCAGTGGTGCGTCGTGTCGGAGGACTGGTGGACACGGTCCCACCCCATGTGCCCAATGCCCACAGCGGCACTGGCTTCTGCTTCGACCGCTACGACCCGCTCGATTTCTACACCTCGATCGTGCGCTCCTGGGAGGCCTATCGCCACGGCGAGAGCTGGAAGGAGTTGCAACGGCGCGCCATGAACGCCGACTACAGCTGGGATCGCTCCGCCCTCGAGTACGACCGGATGTACAAGGAGGTCAAGGGAGTGAAGGAGCCCACCCCCGATGCCCAGGCGGTGGAGCAGTTCTCCCAGGGTCAGGAGGCGGACCCCAGCCTCAAGGGTGGGGCCCAGCCCCCCCGCGAAGCCGCCGACGTGGCTGGCTCGGCAGCTCGCCGCAATCCGCTGGCTCTGCTGCGCCGCCGCAACGTGGGTTGATCAGCCGGGATGGTCCTGCCGCCCAGCCCGGAACCATCCCAGCCTTCTGGACCGTCTGACTTACCGGCGTCCTATCGCAATCCCTGGCTGACGTTGGGGGAGAGCTTGCAGGCCGTTCTGGCAGACACGCGTCTGCGGACGCAGGAGCTGTGGCGTCGCAATGGCGAAGGGGACATCTGGCGTCCGGGCTGGTGGCCCCGGGATGTGGCGCCGCTCTTCTGGCCGTTGCTGCTGGCACTGGTGCTGACCCTTCTGGTCGCCCTCGGCATGGTGGGCAACCTGGCGCTGCAGCGTTCGTCCGTGGCAACGCCTGCTGTGGACCAGCGGGCTGAGCCCCCATCCGCCGCTCAGACCTCAGCTGCAACCCCAACCAGGGTTGATGAACCCAGGCCGGAATTCCTCCCCGAATCTGAGGTCGACTCCGAGCCGCTTCCATCGCCACCGTCGACTCCGCAGTCCACCTTGGAGGTGCCCGTTGAGCCCGCTCTTGAACCCACTGTTCAACTCTCTGTTGAACCCCTCGCAGAGCTGCTGGAGCGACCCGAGGCTGCGGGTCTGTTGATCCGTGCGACTCCGACCCCAGATCAGCTCACCCTGGTGTTGCAGGTGAGCTCGGCGTTTGAGGGCCTGCCTGTGAGCAGTCAGCAGCGCAACGCTGATCTCTGGCAGCAGTGGGCTTTGGATCTGGGCTTCGACCACCTGGAGCTGCGCGATTCGCGCTCTGGCCTGCTGGGGCGGGATGCACTGGTGGGCAGCGGCATGATCGTGCTCAGTGAGCCACCACGGTCCTGATCCGATGCAGCTTGGCGCTTTGATCGCGTGCTGGGGAGAACCCTATGGGGCCTTGGCCGCTGCACTGGATCCAGCCACCGCTGTGGGGCCAATCTGCACCGACAGCCGCCAGCTGCAGGCCGGCCAGCTGTTCGTGCCGCTCGTGGGGGAGCGTTTTGATGGGCATCGTTTTCTGGCTCAGGCGGCCGCCATCGGCGCCCAGGCTGCTGTGGTGCAGCGCGATCGGGCCCAGGATGTTCCCGTGGGTCTGCTCCATTGGCTCGTCGATGACACCCTCGATGCCTACCAACAGTTGGCGTTGCTTCATCGGCGTCAGCTGAGCGCGCCGGTGGTTGCCGTCACCGGATCTGCCGGCAAGACCACCACCCGTGAATTGATTCGCGGCGTGCTGGCTCCCCTGGGCTCGGTGATCGCCAGCAGCGGCAACGAAAACAACGACATCGGTGTTCCGCTCACACTGCTTAAGGCCAGATCGGAGCATCAAGCTGTTGTGGTGGAGATGGGCATGCGCGGTCTGGGGGAAATCGATCGCCTCAGCCGCACCGCCGAGCCCGATGTGGCGGTGATTACCAACATCGGCACCGCCCACATCGGCCGGTTGGGCAGCCGTGAGGCGATTGCTTCGGCTAAATGTGAAATCACAACAGCCCTCCGGGCCAGCGGCCTTGTGGTGATCCCCGCCGGTGATCCCCTGCTGGAGCAGGCCCTGCAGCGCGCCTGGAGCGGCAGGGTCTGCCGGGTGGCGCTCTCGGGTGATCCCGGTTTCGCCGACGCAGATGTGCAGGGCGAGTGGGATGAGGCGAAGGGGGTTGTAGAGCTCTTCGGTGAAACGATTCCGGTGCCCCTGGCGGGCCGCCACAACGCCCGCAACCTGCTGCTGGCCTTGGCTGTCGCTCAGGAGTTGGGGGTTGA
>JBEDHJ010000201.1:0-6737 GCA_041174205.1 Cyanobacteriota bacterium
GGCCGAGAGTGAGGCGCTGGCAGTCAACGGCGCGCAGATCGCGCAGGGTCTCCACCACTTCGTCAACGCTTTCGCCCAGCCCCAGCATCAATCCACTCTTGGTGGGGATGTGGGGAGCGAGCTCGCGGGCGGCGGCGAGTAGCCCCAGCGAGCGGTGGTAGGTGGCGCCGCGGCGCACCTCGCCCTGCAGGCGCTCCACGGTTTCCAAGTTGTGGTTGAAGCACACCGGCTCGGCAATGAGCACGGCGGCTAGGCGTTGGCGTTGGGCGGCGATCGCCTCTGCTTCCCCGCGGTGGCCGCCCCAGAAGTCGGGGGTGAGCACCTCGATGGCGATCAGCGGGTTGCGAGCGCGGATCGCCGCCATCGTGCGGGTGAACAGGCAGGCGCCGTGGTCGGCCAGGTCGTCGCGGGCCACGGCGGTGAGCACCACATACCGCAATCTCATCGCCTGCACGGCGTCGGCCACCCGTTCGGCTTCATGCGCATCGAAGGGCGCCGGTGCTTGGCCTTTCTCCACCTGGCAAAACGCGCAGCTGCGGGTGCAGATCGGGCCGCCCAAGAGGAAGGTGGCGGTGCCGGCGGCGTAGCACTCACCGCGGTTGGGGCAGCGGCCCTCCTCGCAGATCGTGTGCAGCCGCTGCTGCTTCACCACCGCTTGCACCGCCTCAAGATCGCTGGCGTTGCCGATGGGCGAGCGCAGCCATGGGGGCAGGCGTTCTGTCGGAGGGATGGCGCTGTAGCGGCTCACTGGGCTCACTCCATGCGGCGGCGGCCTTCCAGCGCCCGCGCCAGGGTCACCTCATCGGCGTATTCCAGTTCGCTGCCCACCGGCAGGCCGTAGGCGATGCGGCTCACCTGGGTGAAGGGCTTGAGCAGCCGGGCCAGATACAGGCTGGTGGTGTCGCCTTCCACCGAAGGGGTGAGGGCCAGGATCACCTCGCTGATGCCATCGCGGTCAACCCGCTGCACCAGCGGCTGGATCTGCAGCAGCTCAGGCCCCACGCCATCCATCGGGGAGATCAGGCCGCCGAGCACGTGATAGCTGCCTTTGAATTCGCGGGTGCGCTCCAGGGCCAGCAGGTCGCGCGAGTCGGCCACCACGCAGAGCACGCCGGTGTTGCGTTCGCTGTTGCGGCAGATCTCGCAAAGCGGATCGGCAGAGAGGTGATAGCAGCGCTGGCACTGCCCCACCTGGCTTTTGGCCGCCAGCAGGGCATCGGCAAAGGCCTGGATTTGCTCGCTCGGCTGGCGCAGCAGGTGCAGGGCCAGCCGCTGAGCGGTGCGCGGTCCGATGCCTGGCAGTCGCTCGAACTGATCGATCAGTCGGGCCAGGGGGCGGGTGAAGCCGCTCAGAGCGCTGCCAGTAGCTCTGTGGAATCTAAGCGGGTTGGCCGCGGCAGCGGGCCAGAATGGGGCTCGCCTGCCCGCCCCGCCGCATGTTGCCTTCGCCGTTCCGATCCAGCTCCCGCCGGGCCCCGCTCACCGCCCTGTTGGCCGTGCTGTTGGCGGTGGTGCTCAGCGCCTGCAGTGCGGCGGCCGCTGGCTTGAACTCGTATCAGAGCCCGGATGGCCGTTATGCCTTCCTCTATCCCACGGGATGGACGCGGGTGCAGGTCAGCGATGGCCCGCAGGTGGTGTTCCACGACCTGATCAATGCCGATGAGACCCTGAGCCTCGTGGTCTCGGATGTGAACAGCACCAACACTCTCGAGAACCTCGGCAGCGCCGTTGCCGTGGGCGAGAAGCTGCGCCGGGTGGTGATCGCCCCCGAGGGCAGCGGCCGCGAGGCCGAACTGGTGGAGGCCTCCGAGCGGGAAGACGGCGGCCGCACCTTCTACGACCTGGAATACGCCGTTCATTTGAACGACCGGGATCGCCACGAGCTGGCCACGGTGGTGGTGGATCGCGGGCGGCTCTACACCTTTGCTGCCAGCACCAATGAGGTGCGCTGGCCCAAGGTGCAAGGACTGTTCCATCAGGTAATCAGCTCCTTCACCCTGCGCATCTGATGGTCGCCAGCTCCGCCGGCGTGGTGATCGTCGGCGGAGGGCTGTCTGGTTCGCTGCTGGCCCTCGAGCTGCGCGAGCTCGGTGCGGCGGTGACCTTGATCGATGCTGCAGCGGGCGACGGCAGCGTGTCGGCCACAGCCATCAGCTACGGCGCGATACCGGGTTGGCCCCTCGCCGCCACACCGCTGGCGCGTTTGGCGGCTGGGGCGTCACGGCGTTGGCGAGGGTTGCAGCGGCGCCATGGACCCTTGGGCTGGCAGCCGAGAGCATTGCGGCTGCACGGGCCCAACCCCTGGCTGCACGCCCTCGGGAGACTGGGGGTGCTGCCTTTTGCTCAGGTGGATACCGCCAGCTTGAGCCGGCGTCTGCCGGAGGTGTTGGCTGCCGCTGGTGTGACCCTGCGCTCCACCACCGCTGAAGCCATCAGGCCGCAGGGCCGCGGCTGGTTGGTGGCGCTGCGGGATGGCACGAGTGCTCAGGCCGATCAGCTGGTGCTGGCGGCTGGCGCCCGTTGCCGCGAGCTCTGGCCGGACCTGCCAAAGCGCTTGCGCTGCAGCTGGGCTGCCGTTCTAGAGCTTGGGCTGTTGCCGAAGGACCGCGATCGGCACGCGGCCTGGCTTCCCCAGGGCTTCACCCGTCTGGCGCTGGAGCGGCGTGCCCTTGAACTGCAGGAGAGCTCCTGGGTCGTGGATCCAGGTCTGGTGCCCTGGGGCAGCGGCGCGTTGCTGGGGCAGCACACCTGGATCGCCCCCGGGGGTGAGGCTGTGCCGCCGCCGCCGGCCGATGGCTGCGCCTGGCAGTTGCGTGAGGCCTTGGCGGAGGCCGGCATGGACGGGGGGATCGCCACCGGCGTGCTCCGCCAGGCGGCTGTGGCCTTCTGCACCCATGGCGGCCCGCTGGTGCAACCGGTGGCTGCGGCGCCAGGGCTGTGGCTGTTCACGGGGTTCAGTGGAGGCTTTGCCCAGGTGCTGGTGTTGGCTCCGCTGCTGGCCCAACGGCTGGTGGGCTCGGGGCAGCGGGCGGCGCGCGCGCAGCGGCGGTTGCAACAACTGGGGGTGTGGCCCATGGGGGCTGACAGCGGCAGCTGATTCCTGCAAGCTGGCTGCCATGACTCAGGCCTCCACCACTGCCGACGCTCCTTGGTACCGGCGGCGGGCACGGCAGCTGCGGGAGCGCTGGCAGGGCCTCAGCGATCACAACCAAGTGGGCGTCTGCCTGGCGGGGGTGAGCGGAGCGGTGGTGTTTTGGGCGTTGTTCTGGCCGGTGCCCACCGAGGTCCAGGGCACCGGCGTGCTGATCTATCCCGACAACGCTGGAATCCTCAACGCCCGCTCCGGTGGTCAGGTGCGCGAGGTGTACGTGCGTGTGGGCCAGCGGGTGAAGCGCGGCCAGGTGCTGATGCAGCTGTATCTGCCGGTGTTGGAGCGCCAGCTGCAGCAGCAGCGCGGCAACCTGCGCCAGCTGCAGCGCCATAACGAGAAGCTCGACTACCGCGACGCCCAGCGGCTGCTCACCGAGAAGCGAGCCCTGGATACGTCCCTCGCCAAATACGCCGACGACCGCCGCCGCTATGGCGAGTTGCAGTCGACGTATTCCAGCAAGCTGCGCAACCTCGACTGGTTGGCCAAGCGCGAGGTGGTGGCCCCGCTCTCCACGGAAGTGGTGTCGGCGGAGCAGGGCCTCACCAGCACCAGCGTGAACCTCGATGACGTGAAGATCAACGAGCGCAATGTGGTGACCAACTACCAGCAGGTGAAGCTCAACATCGAGACGCAGGCCCTGCAGCGCCGCTATCAGATCGATGACCTCAAGCGCGAGATCGAGGTCACCGAGGCGAAGATCGCCTACGACGGCAAGGTCCATGCCGAGCGCGACGGCACGGTGCTCGATCTGCAGGTGATCCCCGGGCAGACCGTGAGCACCGGACAGCGCCTGGGCACCATTGGCCGGCCAGAACAGCCCAACGCCAAGGACCGGCCGCTCAAGGCCGTGGCCTACTTCTCCCCCGCCGATGCCCGTCGGCTGCCCCTGGGCCTGCCCGTGGAGGTGGTGCCCCTCTGGAAACAACGGGGCCGTTTCGGCGGGATCGTTGGTCGGGTGAGCCAGGTGCTCACGCTGCCCGCCACCGAAGACGACATCTCCACCACCATCGGCAACCCGCAGTTGGCCCAGGCCCTCACCAAGGACGGCCCGGTGATGCGCAGTGAGATCGAGCTCGAACACGACCCCTCCAGCGTCGATGGCTACCGCTGGACCCTGTCCGGGGGGAGCGGCGTGTTTCCGATCCGCGATGGACTCACGGTGTCGACCCACGCCTATGTGGAGTGGCGCTCACCGATCACCTATGTGATTCCTGGGTTGCGCTCGCTCACCGGCGGCTACCGCACCCCCTGGATTGACCTGCGCTGGAATCTGCCCTTCCTGCGCCAGCCCAACACCCTGCAATGACGCCTCGCATCCCGCCCATTCGCAATGCGCTGCTGCGCCAGGAATTGCCCTGGCTGGTGAGCGAAGTGGTGTTGCTGTTGATTCTGTTCAATGCCAACCCGCCGGAGCTGTGGTTCTGGCTGGTGGTGTTGGTGGTGGTGCTGCTCTATCGCATTGAGCGCTGGTGGTCATCCAGGCCGGGGGGCTGAGGCTTAGCGCAGCAAGGTCCGCCAATGGCGCTCGGTGCTCTCCATGGTGTGGTCGATGCGGTTGAGCACGATCAGGCGTCCGGCCACCTGCTGCAGTTCGGACGGGCTGAGTTGCTGAAAGACGCTCTGTGATTCGGCGTCGCTGAGCATCTCCAGTGGCAGAGCAGGCCTGGGTTCCGCGGGTGGGGGCTGCAACTCCAGGGAGCGGCTCAGGCAGGTTTGCCAGGCGAGAAGCCGATCGGCCACGGCATCGCTATAGCGCAGGGCTGCCTCGTGCTGCCGTTGCAGCCCCCAGGCCTGCCATTGGGGATCAGGCAGGCGGCGCAGTTCGTCCAGATCGAGGATCAAGGCTTCGCAAGCGTGATCCAGCAGTTCCCACATCTGGGCGATCGGGTGGTCTGCAGCCAGAGGGCCCAGTTCACGCATCGCGTTGACCCGTTGATCCCGCAGGCTGAGCAGGGTGTTGCGCAGAACCCTCAACTGTTGGGTGATGGCCGCACGGCGTTGCGCCTCAGGTGCGGCCTGCAGGTAGTCCTTGAGGGTGTGGCCAAGGTCCACCAACAGCTTCAGCAGGCCTTGGCGTTGTTGCGTGCGGGCGCGCGCCGGCCAGAACAGCCGCAGGCTGAGCAGAGCCATGATGATGCCGAATGCCGTCCAGAACAGGCGCAGCGGAATCCAGCTGTCGAGCTGCTGTTCGTGCGTCAGCCAGCCCATGATCACCACGAAACAGCAGACGCTGTAGCCCACGGTGAGGCGAGCGCTCTCGGCGATCAAGCGCGCCATGAGCAGGGCCAGCGGCAGCGCCACCAACACGGGCAGATCCCCCCAGGCGCGGTAGCCGAAGAACACCACCACCGCTCCGATCGTGGTGCCGATCAGGCGTTGCCGGCCTAGTTCCAGCGTGTTGCCGTAGTTGCCCACGGTCACGCTCAGCACCGCCAGGGAGGCATACGTGGCGAAGGCCAGGCCAGTGAGGGTGGCAAAGCCATTCACCACAGCCACGGTGATGGCCAGTCGCAGGTTGTCGCGCAGGGCTGGGCTGCTCATGGCTGGATGCGCTGTTGCTGGTCGATGGCACAGCGAACGAGGGCACGGCTACGCAGCAGCTGTTGCAGTTGGGTGATCTGCTGGCCGATGGCCAGCAGCAGTGGGGCTGAGACTTGGCCGCGGCGCGCTTCCTGGAGCCAGTCGGGGTTCGGCGCGAGGGCTGAGGGCTGCGACCCCCTCGCGAGGAGGCTGTTAGCCATGGCGTGCAGCTCGGCTTGCACCAGCCCTGGATCGGCCTGGGGGGTGGGGAGTTGCAGCAGGAGCGGCTCCAGCAGGAGCCACTGGCGCAGCAGTTGACGCCAGATGCTGCCGCTCTGTGCCCAGCGGGAGCTGAGGCGCCGAACGGACGTTGGCGTGGGGGTGCCGCGCCGCTGGTCTCGCAGTTGCTGGAGTTGCAGGATCTGCGGCAACAGATTCTTGGATCGGAGCGGCTCCGGTGCTGCGCCGCCGTGGCTGAGCCAATCGCTCATGGCCAGCATCTGTTCTCTCAGGTCATCGCAGAGCCTCGCTTCCAGGGCGGGGAGTTGCTGGAGCGGTCGCCGCGGCCAGAAGGCCCAGGTGGCGACTTGAGCCATGGCGATGCCCACAACCACTGTGAAGGCGAGATTGAAGATCAACGCCCAGTTGAAGTGCTTGCCGACGCCCATCACTTCCAGGGCCCAGCAACCCATGTAGCCCATGCTCACGCCCTTCACCAGGCCAAGCCCCCGCACCAGGCATCCCGTGACCAGCAGGCCGATCGCCGTCACCAGCCAACCGCTGCAGAACTGATTCAGCACCACGGCGGTGAGGATGCCGATCAGGGCCCCGCCCACCAGTTGGCCCATGCTGCGGACGGGCGTGAGCTCGTTGTCGTTGATGAACAGCACCGTCATCAACAGGCCAAGCATCATCACGTTGCTGCGGCCAGACCACTGCATGATCCCGATGGTGAGCGTGGCCGCTAGCCAGGTGCGCAAGCTGTTGCGCAAGGTCGGGCTGAGAGCAGGGAGAGCATTGGCCATGGCGCCGGCCTCCTTTAAGGACTGCTGCTCGACACCTGCAG
>JBEDHJ010000202.1:0-4301 GCA_041174205.1 Cyanobacteriota bacterium
TGGCGCCCTTCGCTGAGCAGGCGCAACACCAGATGGGCCAGGGCGAAGGTTTTGCCCGTGCCGGCACTGGCTTCCAGCAGCCGCATCCCAGGCGTGAGGGGCAGTCCATTGGCATCAAACGGCGCCAGGCTCATGCCTTCACCTCCTGTCGCCGCTCCAGCAGGGGCCCATAGAGCTGCGCCGCCAGCTCCTGCCGCTCGCTGGTGAGCAGCTCCGCCAGGGGCAGATCCATGCCGAAACACACCGCCTGCACGGGATCGCGCCGCTCGGCGCCCACCTGGAATCCGCCTTCCCAGGCCAGTTGGGCCGCGCTCCAGCGGCGGGGCTCGCTGGCGCTGGCGTAGGCCCAGCCCGTGGCGGGGGGCAGCGGCCAACAGCGCTGGCGGTGGTCTTGGTGCCAGTGCTGCAGTTGCGACAGCAGGTCGGCGGCGGCCGCGGCGCTGGGTGCCTCGAGGCGCTCCAGCACCCGGAAGCGGTGACCGTCGCGGCCCACCAGAGCGGCGCCGCCTGGGCTCTGGCCAGCGGCGCAGGCGAGCAGCAATTCCAGCCAGAGCACCAGGCGCTGGGGGCTGCGGGGTTTGGCGGTGTGCACGAGTACCAGCTGCTGGCCGCGCCAGGAGAGCTCGGCGTGAAGCCCTCCCCAGCTGGCTGCCTCCTGGCGGGCTGGGCCCAGAAGCTCCAGGCACTCCATCAAGGCCAGCCAGCGCTGCTCCAGCTGTTGCACCTCCAGCGTCCCGGCCGCCCGGGCGGGCAACAGGCCGCGGCCGCGCTCAAGCCACGGCCAGTCGGGCAGCGCAGCGGCGTCGGCGCTGAGCTGGGGATCCAGCTGCTCCCGCAGCAGCGCCGCCCGCTCCCGCTCCCCCAGCTCCAGGGCATCGCGATCGAGCACGGGATGGTCGTATTCCTGCGGCCGCAGCCCCAGCGCCTCCAGCCACACCCGCTGGGGCTGCTCCAGCCAGCGGCGCAGCTCCGACCAGGCTTGCTCCGGATTGGCAGGCTCCAGCAGCGGCGGTTGCGGCGGTTGGGGGCCCAGGGCGAGGCCTTGTGGGGCCAAACCCGCCGCTGCGCGGCTGCCCTGCTCGAGCTGTTGGCGGGCCGCCAGCAGGCGGGCATCGCAGCTGGCGGGGGGCCAGGGCGGAGCGGCCAGGAAATTGCCGCGCTCGAGGGGATTGGCGCAGTGCTCGCGCAGGGGCAGCTCCGGCAGCTCGCGCTGCAGCCATTGCAGCCACTGCCGCACCGGTGTGGAGGCCTCCAGGGATTCACCGGTGCGCTCGTCGCGGTTGCTCCAGCTCACCAGCAGGTGTTGGCGCGCCGAGAGCAGGCTTTCGAGCAGCACATAGCGGTCCTGGTCGCCGCTGTTGGGATCGCCCAGCTGACGCCGCTGCTCCAGCAGGTGGAAGCCGGGTCGCTGCCGTTGGCGCGGAAAAGCGCCCGCATCGAGGCCCATCAGCACCACCACCCGATGGGGGATCGCCCGCATCGGCTCCAGGGCGCTGATCGTGAGGGCGCCAGAGCGGTGGCCGAAGCGGCCGCTGCCTTCGCTGAGGCGCTCCCCGAGCAGCTCCGCCACCACCGGCGCTGCCAGCAGCAGTTCGCTCGCTCCCGCCACGGCATTCCAGTCCGCCAGGACCGCCTGGATGCTCTGCAGCTCCCACTGACGCTCGCCGCCATCGCCAAACAGCTCCGCCAGCAGGGCTCTCAATCCGCTCACCCACTGGGCCGGTGGGCGTGGCCTGCCCAGCCAGCGCAGCTGCGCCAACAGACGGCGCAGCAATTGCAACCAGCGGCCCTGTTGCTCGAGGCTGCCGGCCATGGCCAGGGGGGCCACCTCGCCGGGGGCCAGGCCCGGTTGTTCCGGCAACACCAGACCGAGCACCAATCGATCGATGGCCCACTCCAGGCTGTGGCAGGCCTCGCCGCCGCGGGCCGCTGCATCGAGCCCCCAGCGGAAGCCGGCCGCCTGCAGGGTGGCGGTGATCGCCGCGGCATCGTCGTCGCTCAGGCCGTGGGCGCTGAGCAGGGGGCCGCAGGCCAGCAGCCGCTCCAGGGCCGATGCGGTGAAGCGCTCGCCGCCCAGCTGCAGCAGTTCGAGCAATCCCTGGCTGATGCCCGCTTCGCTCTGTTGGCTGCGGTCGGTGAGGCGCCAGGGCAAGGGCACGCCGGTGGCGCCGCTGTCGCCGAATACGGCCCCCACCAGCGGTGCGAAGGCCTCCACCTGGGGCGTCATCACCAGGATGTCGCGTGGCTCGAGGCTGGGATCGGCCGCCAGCAGTTGCAGCAGTCGATCGCGCACGATCTGCAGTTGCCGCAGCCGACCTGGGCAGGCGTGAAACTCCAGGGAGCTGTCGCCGGGGCTGCGGGTCAGGGGGACCGGCGCGGTTTCATCGGGCTGGCCGCTGGCCAGCCGCTCCTGCAGTTGCTCCAGCAGGGTGGCGCTGCGCGCTTCTGCGGCGGCGGCGCTGGCGGGCAGAAAGAACAAATCCCCTTCCCGCCAGTTGCCCAGTTGGTGCTCGCCGCTGCCTTCGAGCAACTGTTGAAACTCGGCGCCGAGACGCCCGAAGCGCGCCTCCAACCCGGGCACGTCCAGCAGCCAGTCGTGGCCGAGCGGCTCAGCGCCGGCGAGGGGTTCTCGCCGCTGCCAGAGGTCGCGGCAGGGGGTGAGCAGGAACAGCTCCACCGGTAGCCAGGCCGAGAGGGCCTGCAGCAGCTCCACCTGCACCGGCGCCAGGCTGCTCAGGCCAAACAGCCGCAGCGGTTGGCCGGGTTGGTGAGCCGGTCTCCAGCCCTGTTGCAGGCGGCGGATCAGCTCCAGAGCTCGCAGGCCGAAGGGCCGCTGCGGCAGCCGCTCCGCCAGGCGCTGCACCAGCAGGGGTTGCCAGCGGAACGGCTCGGTCAGGGGCTGGCCCTGCCCATCCACCGCCTGGCCCGCCAGCCAGGCCTCGAGCATGGCTGGCCGGTAGAGGCCGTAGTCGTCGAGGGCATCGGCGATGGCGCGGCCCAACTGCCAGAGCGGCGGGTCCAACTGCTGCAGCCGGCTGTGGCCCTGGCGTTGCAGCAGCCAGCGCTGCAGCGGGGCCGCGGCGGGATCCTGGAGCAGATCGGGCAACAGCTCCAGCAGCGGCCACACCAGGTTCTGGGCGCGCCAGGGGTCGGGCCCAGGGCTGGGCTCCGCCTCCAGCAACTGATCCACCAGCTGGCGCAGCTGGGCGGTGGGGAAGGGAAAGCGCAGGTTGGCGGCGATGCCGGCGCCATTGCCCAGGGCGATCTGCTCCCCCAACCAGCGGCTGGTGGGCCAGGTGTTGACGATCACCTGGATCTGCTCGAGCGGCCCCGGTGGCTCCAGCCTCAGCTGGGTGGCCAACACCTGGGCCAGCAGTTCAGCGCGGTTGCTGCGGTAGAGCGTGAGCAAGGCTGAGCTGGGGGCGGAAGCCGGGCATCGGGCGGGCTTGATCAGCCCGCAGCCCCGGCACGGCCACCACCGCCTTGGTTTCCGGGCAATAGGCGCTGAGATCGCCGCCGTAGCAGGCGCCGGTGTCCACCATCACGATGTGGCGCAACTGGCGGACATGGGGGCCGGGGGTGTGGCCGATCACCACATCCCCGAAGCGGCCGTCGTAGTTCTGCCAGAAATCCAGGCGCACCCGCAGATCCGGCTGCCAGGTGTCGGGATCAAAGCCGGCGTGGGTGGCCACCCAGCCTTCTCCCCAGTAGGCCAGCGGCAGGTGTTGCAGGCGCTCTAGCCATTGGCGGCAACGGGCATCCCCCAGCTGGCGGTAGGTGTCGCAGCCGGCCAGCCGTTGCTCCGCCTGCCAGTTGCCCTGCTGCAGGCCGCTGATCAGATCCTGTTCGTGATTGCCCCGTAGCCAGACCGCGCGACCGCTCTCCACCAGCTGCCAGATGCGCTCCATGCTCGCTTCGATGCCTGGGCCGCGGTTGATGGCGTCGCCGCAGAAGATCAGGCGGTCCTGGGCAGGCAGGCGCAGCAGCAGCTGCTCCAGTGCAGCGGCGCAGCCGTGGACGTCCCCGATCACCCAGTGGTGCGGGCGGCGCTGATTGGACGTCATACGGACGGCGCGTTGAACCCAGTCTTGCCTTTGGCGGTGCATCTGTCATCCCCGCCCAGCCATCGCCCTTAACCTGCGCTGAACCGCAACGGCGCCGATGGAGAGCCAGCCCACGGATCCCCGAACGCTGTCGGTGAGCCAGCGCGTGGCCATCCTGGTGAAGGCCCTTGATGGGGCTAAACGCACCAACGAAGCCCTGGCCAACTGCGCCAACGGCGATCAGATGGTTGAGGTGCT
>JBEDHJ010000203.1:0-2552 GCA_041174205.1 Cyanobacteriota bacterium
CACCCGAACCCCCCTCTCACCCCCCGTCCTCAACTTCACCGCCTCCCATGGTTTCCATCCGCCCCGACGAGATCAGCGCGATCCTCAAGCAGCAGATCGCTGACTACGACAAGTCGGTTTCCGTCAGCAACGTCGGCACCGTGCTGCAGATCGGCGACGGCATCGCCCGCGTCTACGGCCTGGAGCAGGTCATGGCCGGCGAGCTGGTGCAGTTCGAAGACGGCACCGAAGGCATCGCCCTCAACCTCGAAGACGACAATGTCGGCGCGGTGCTGATGGGCGAAGGTCGGGGCATTCAGGAAGGAAGCACCGTCAAGGCCACCGGCAAGATCGCCTCGGTGCCCGTGGGCGACGCGATGCTCGGCCGTGTGGTGAACCCCCTGGGTCAGCCCATCGACGGCAAGGGTGATATCTCCACCACCGAGACTCGCCTGATCGAGTCGATGGCGCCTGGCATCATCCAGCGCAAGTCGGTGCATGAGCCCATGCAGACCGGCATCACCGCGATCGACGCGATGATTCCCATCGGCCGTGGCCAGCGCGAGCTGATCATTGGCGACCGCCAGACCGGCAAGACCGCCATCGCGATCGACACGATCATCAACCAGAAGGGCGAAGACGTTGTCTGCGTCTACGTGGCCGTGGGCCAGAAGGCCGCTTCTGTGGCCAACGTGGTGGAAGTGCTCCGTGAAAAGGGCGCTCTCGACTACACCATCGTGGTGGCGGCTAACGCCTCTGAGTCCGCTGCTCTGCAGTACCTGGCTCCCTACACCGGCGCTGCCATCGCTGAGTACTTCATGTACAAGGGCAAGGCCACCCTGGTGATCTACGACGACCTCACCAAGCAGGCCCAGGCTTATCGCCAGATGTCGCTGCTGCTCCGTCGTCCTCCCGGTCGTGAGGCCTACCCCGGCGACGTGTTCTATTGCCACAGCCGTCTGCTTGAGCGCGCCGCCAAGCTGAGCGACGCCATGGGCAAAGGCTCGATGACCGCTCTGCCGATCATCGAAACCCAGGCCGGTGACGTGTCGGCCTACATCCCCACCAACGTGATTTCGATCACGGATGGACAGGTGTTCCTGAGCTCCGACCTGTTCAACTCCGGTCTGCGTCCCGCCATCAACGTGGGTATCTCGGTGAGCCGTGTGGGCGGTGCCGCCCAGACCAAGGCCATCAAGAAGATCGCCGGCACCCTCAAGCTGGAACTGGCTCAGTTCGACGAACTGGCCGCCTTCTCCCAGTTCGCCTCCGACCTCGACGCCGCCACCCAGCAGCAGCTGGCCCGTGGTAAGCGTCTGCGCGAGATCCTCAAGCAGCCCCAGTTCAGCCCCCTGATCCTGGCTGAGCAGGTGGCCGTGGTCTACGCCGGTGTGAAGGGCATGATCGACGAAGTGCCTGTGGAGTCTGTGGTTCAGTTCTGCCGCGAACTGCGCGAATACCTCAAGAGCAACAAGGCCGATTTCATCAACAAGGTGCAGACCGAGAAGCAGCTCAGCGAGGAAGCTGAGGCCATGCTCAAGGACGCCATCAACGAAGTGAAGTCGTCGATGCTGGCTGCGGCCTGATCCTGACGGTTAACCCGGAGAACCCCTTCCATGGCGAACCTCAAGGAGATCCGCGACAGGATCAGTTCCGTCAAGAACACCCGCAAGATCACCGAGGCCATGCGCCTGGTGGCCGCTGCGAAGGTGCGTCGTGCTCAGGAGCAGGTGCTCCGTAGCCGGCCCTTCGCTGATCGGCTGGCGCGGATTCTGGAGAACCTCCAGACCCGTATGCAGTTCGAAACGGCCGATGCTCCCCTGCTGGAGAGCCGCGACGTGAACACCATCACGTTGCTGGCTGTCACGGGCGACCGCGGCCTCTGCGGTGGCTACAACGCCAACATCATCAAGCGCACCGAGCAGCGCCACGCTGAGCTCACCGCTCAGGGCTACAAGGTGGACCTGGTGCTGATTGGCCGCAAAGTGGCCACCTATTTCCAGAACCGCGCCAGCCAGTACACCATTCGTGCCACCTTCATGGGGCTCGAGCAGGTCCCCAACGCGGCTGAAGCCGGCAAGATCGCCGAGGAAGTGCTCGCTGAGTTCCTCTCTGGCAGCACGGATCGTGTGGAGATCATCTTCACCAAGTTCATCAACCTGGTGAGCTCCAAGCCCGTCTCGCAGACGCTGCTGCCCCTGGATCCTCAGGGCATCGCCAGCGCTGACGATGAGATCTTCCGCCTTACCACCCGCGAGGGCCAGCTGGGCGTGGAGAAGGGCACGGTGGCCAATGAGCAGCCTTCGCTGCCCTCAGATCTGGTGTTTGAACAGACCCCCGATCAACTGCTCAACGCGCTTCTGCCTCTGTATCTGCAGAACCAGCTGCTGCGTTCTCTGCAGGAAGCCGCTGCCTCTGAGCTGGCCAGCCGGATGACGGCTATGAACAACGCCAGCGATAACGCCAAGGCGTTGGCCAAGACCCTGACCCTGGACTACAACAAGGCCCGCCAGGCCGCCATTACCCAGGAGATCCTGGAAGTGGTGGGCGGCGCGGCTGCCATGGCCTGAGGC